>NZ_JBICZA010000032.1:0-111120 GCF_043201585.1 Streptomyces sp. NPDC048297 | reverse complement strand
CCACCCACCCCATACGACAACGTCGGCCTTCAAGACCACAACCGGGTCTTGAAGGCCGACGTCACGCTAGGCCCCGGAATTAACCAACGGCATCGGACTCGAGACCGCGGGGCCCTCCTTCTCGTCAGCACCGGCGTCAGGGCGGCGCCGGTGCCTGGAAGCGGCGCCGGGGGGTGCGCCGCCTGCTTTTCGGCCCTGAACTCTGGCGGACGGGCGATCCGGGTGGTGACGGGACGATGCCGTTGTCTGCGCGGGGACTTGGGGGCTTCTGCGCATCGTGCGGGACGCCCTGGGCGTCCGCGACCGTTCGACCCGGCACTGGTGCTTTCTGCAGTTTTCCGCCGGCCGGCTCCGGGCGTCCCCGGAGCCGGCCGTTCTCTTGGGTGACCGGGCTGCTGTCCCCTGCCGTCCGGTCACTTACCTGGAGCGAGGTCCCACGGCGTTCGGCACGACCCGTACGCCTCATCGCTCCAGCGAGCCACGCGTGGTTCTGTCGGGCCCGCCCCTGGCTGGCACGGACAACCGACTCAACGAAGCGGTGCGCGGGCCGGTCACGCGCCGTACGGGTGAGGGCATGCTCGAACTCAGATGCGACCCCGGCAGAGCTCCAGCAGGGTCATGGCGAGGGCGGTGCCCGGCTTGCCCAGGGCGTCCCGGTAGTGGCCGAGGATCTCCATCTCGCGGGAGAGGTTCACCCGCCGTCCGCCGGAGGCGATCCGGGTCTGCTGGACGACGCCGGAGACGGCCATCCGCTCCTGGACGAGGCCGATGATCCGGTCGTCGAGCGCGTCGATGCGGTCCCGGGCGTCGGCGATGATCTGCTCCGGCCCCGCGACGGCCTGCTCCGGCCCTGTGGCGGCCTGCTCCGGCCCTGTGGCGGCCTGCTGCGGCTCTGTGGTGGTGGGGGTGCTCATGGTGTCGGGGCTCCTCGTGAGGTGGCTGAGGGATGCCCCGGATCGGCAGAACCCGGAAAACGACAGGCGCCCCGGGCCTTGTCGGCCCGGGGCGCCTGGGAAGTCGCTTGGCGTTGCTCAAGCAGGACGACCATGGCAGCCGGCGGGCCGGTTGCCATAGGTAAAGGCGAAGGTCGTCTGCGTGTGCATGCACCCAGTATGCCACGGCGCGGTCTGCCCGACCGGGGCGGGGCCCCGGCCGACGGGAGCTGCCCCACCGCACCCCCGTTAGAATCGGAGACACAGACCCCCGCCCAAACCGCCGGAAGGCACCCCGTGTCATCAGCGACTCCCGCTGCCGCCACCCCCGACACCGTCCTGGTCGTCGACTTCGGCGCGCAGTACGCCCAGCTCATCGCCCGTCGCGTCCGCGAGGCGCGGGTCTACAGCGAGATTGTGCCCAGCACCATGCCGGTCACCGAGATGCTCGCCAAGAACCCCGCGGCGATCATCCTCTCCGGTGGCCCCTCCTCGGTCTACGAGGAAGGCGCCCCGCGGCTCGACAGCGCGCTCTTCGAGGCCGGCGTCCCCGTCTTCGGCATGTGTTACGGCTTCCAGCTGATGGCGCAGGCCCTCGGCGGCACCGTCGACAACAACGGTGCCCGCGAGTACGGCCGTACCGACCTGCACGTCTCCCGCACCTCCTCCACCCTCTTCGAGGGCACCCCCGCCGAGCAGCACGTGTGGATGTCGCACGGCGACGCCTGCTCCGCCGCCCCCGAGGGCTTCACCGTCACCGCGTCCACGGACCTCGTCCCCGTGGCCGCCTTCGAGAACGACGAGAAGAAGCTCTACGGCGTCCAGTACCACCCCGAGGTCATGCACTCCACGCACGGCCAGCAGGTCATGGAGCACTTCCTCTACCGCGGCGCCGGCCTCCAGCCGAGCTGGACCACCGGCAACGTGATCGAGGAGCAGGTCGCCGCGATCCGTGAGCAGGTCGGCGACAAGCGCGCCATCTGTGGCCTGTCCGGCGGCGTGGACTCCGCCGTCGCCGCCGCCCTCGTGGCGAAGGCCATCGGCGACCAGCTGACCTGCGTGTACGTCGACCACGGCCTGATGCGCAAGGGCGAGACCGAGCAGGTCGAGAAGGACTTCGTGGCCGCGACCGGCGTCAAGCTGGTCGTCGTGGACGCCGAGGAGCGCTTCCTGACCGCGCTCAAGGGCGTCACCGAGCCCGAGGAGAAGCGGAAGATCATCGGCCGCGAGTTCATCCGCGTCTTCGAGCAGGCGCAGGCCGAGATCATCGCCGACGCGGGCCCGGCCGTGGAGTTCCTGGTCCAGGGCACCCTGTACCCGGACGTCGTCGAGTCCGGCGGCGGCACCGGCACCGCCAACATCAAGTCGCACCACAACGTCGGCGGCCTGCCCGAGGACCTCGAGTTCCAGCTGATCGAGCCGCTGCGCAAGCTGTTCAAGGACGAGGTCCGCATGGTCGGCCAGGAGCTCGGCCTGCCCGAGGAGATCGTCCAGCGCCAGCCCTTCCCCGGCCCCGGCCTCGGCATCCGCATCGTCGGCGAGGTCACCAAGGACCGCCTGGACCTGCTGCGCGACGCCGACGCGATCGCCCGCGAGGAACTGACCGCGGCCGGTCTCGACCGCCAGATCTGGCAGTGCCCGGTGGTCCTGCTCGCCGACGTCCGCAGCGTGGGCGTCCAGGGCGACGGCCGCACGTACGGCCACCCGATCGTCCTGCGCCCGGTCTCCTCCGAGGACGCCATGACCGCCGACTGGTCCCGGCTGCCGTACGACGTCCTCGGCCGCATCTCGACCCGCATCACCAACGAGGTCCGTGACGTCAACCGCGTCGTCCTCGACGTGACCTCGAAGCCCCCGGGCACCATCGAGTGGGAGTGAGCGCCGGCTCCGCGCGGGTCTGGCTCCGTGTGAACTGAGTTCCGCGTGAACTCAGTTCCATGTGAACCGAGCTGTGAACTGTGAGCTCCGTGTGAAAGAGGTGGAACGGCTACGGCTGTTCCGCCTCTTTCCCGTATCCGGCCCCGGCGAGAGCCTCTGTCGTGTTTGCTCCCCGTACGTGTTCTTCACCGCACGGCACTGCCCTTTTGCGCTGGCCGGGGGTAACTTCCGGCCGTACGCACAACCCGACGCTGGAGGACCTATGCACGGGCCCACTCCGCCCCTGCCGCTGCCCACCGACCAGCTGCGGTTCGCCATGCCGCCGATGCACGACTCGGCCGAGGACGAACGCCGGCACCGCAAGGAGCGGCTCGCGGGCGCGCTGCGGATCTTCGGGCGCTCCGGGCTGGAGGACGGGGTGTCCGGGCACATCACCGCGCGCGATCCGGAGTTCACCGACTGCTTCTGGGTCAACCCGTTCGGGATGCCGTTCAAGCACGTCACCGTCAGCGACCTGGTCCTCGTCAACCAGGACGGCCAGGTCGTCGAGGGCCGCTACCACGTCAACCAGGCCGCCTTCACCGTGCACGCCCAGGTGCACGCGGCCCGCCCGGACGTCGTCGCCGTCGCCCACTGCCATTCCGTGCACGGCCGCGCCCTCGCCGCGCTCGGCGACCTGATCGACCCCATCACCCAGGAGAGCTGCGCCTTCTACGAGGACATCGCCCTGTACGACGCCTACACCGGCGTCACCGTCGACACCGAGGAAGGCCGCCGTATCGCCGGCGCCCTCGGCTCCCGCAAGGCGCTCGTGCTGCGCAACCACGGGCTGCTCACCGTCGGGGACTCGGTGGACGCGGCGGCCTGGTGGTTCCTCTCCCTCGACCGGTCCTGCCAGGTCCAGCTGCTGGCCAGGGCCGCCGGCCGCCCGGTCCTCATCGACCACAGGCAGGCCGTCGCCACCCGCGAACAACTCGGCGGCGACCTGGTGGCCTGGATCAACTACCAGCCGCTGTGGCAGGACATCAGCCGCAGCGAACCGGACCTGCTGAGCTGACCCGGATCGGCTTCAGCCGAACCCCTTGAGCACCCCGTCGCGGCGCAGTTCGCCCAGTTCCCCCGGCCGGGTCAACACCGCGCACCGCGCTTCACCCGCCACACCCCGGACCGGTCGACCCCTACTGGCTCAGGTAGGGCACAATTCGCAGTCAATACAAGGGAGTTGCGGGGCCGGAGCGCGCACGGTGAGTGACGTCGGCCGCCGTGTCCTGGGTCATGGGGAAGGCAGGCGTCGGGCGTGGCGGTGCAGGAGGCGAGACAGGGCGCGGCAGCCGATGCCGTGGAGCCCCACGGGGGCGGCTGCACCTGCGGGGACTGCCCGCACGGGGCCCGCGAGGGACACCGGCGGGCCGTCGCCGCGTTCCTGCGCCGACGCGACGAGTTCGCCGCCGGACAGGGCCTGCCCGCGGCCGTGGCGCACTCGGCGTCGGCGTCCCGGCAGTGGGTCTCCGCCGAACTGGCCCAGCGCGCACAGGCCGTCGCCGAGCGCGCCCGCGCCGAGGGCGAGGCGTGGCTGGCCGGGCTGTGGCGGCGGACGGCGTACGTGGCGTGGGGCGCGGTCGCCGTCCTGCTGCTCGTCGAGGCGCTCACCGCGATCGGCGCGGGCTGGAGCAGCGCGCGCACGGCCGGGCTGGTCGCCGCGGTCCTCGTCGCGGGCACGCTGACCGCCGCCTCCTGGCTCCACCGGACGCGCGGCGGGGCGCTCGCCCCGGTGATCGGCGAGGACAACCGGATGTCCACCTCCCGCACGGTGGCCGCCGCCTGGGTGCTGTTCGTCGTCTACGCGATCCTGCTGCTGGCCGGCCGTCTGGCCGCCGCCTCCGACCCCGCCGACCGCGACACGCTGCTCTCCGGCCTCGACCTCGCGCACGGGGCGGGCACGGCGACCGTCCTCGCCGTGGTGTGCGGCATCGCCGTCCTGGTCCGCCGAGTGGTGGGACTGCGCGTCACCGGCCAGCGGCTGCAGAAGGTTCCGGCCCACCGCCCGCGCCCCGCCGACCTGCTGACCGACGACTCCGGCCGGGGCGCCTTCGCCGACATCCAGTACGTCGTCGTCAGCGCCGTCGCCCTGCTGTTCGCCGCCGTCCGGCTGGCCCGCCGCCCCGACCAGCTGCCCGACCTGCCCTGGGCGCTCGCGGTCGTGGTACTGATCTCCGCCGCGACCTACCTGGCCGGCAAGTACGCCGAGGGCGGCCGCCCGGTGATCCTCTCCGTGGTCCGCGCCCGCGAGCCCGGCGACCTGGACGGCCCGATCCGCACCGGCGACGACATCGAGATCCGCGGCACCTGCTTCGTCCCGCCCGGCGCACAGAGCGCCGACCGCCTCGCCCGGATGGTCGTCCGTATCGGCCGTCGACGTCCAGGTCCCGCTCGTCCCCGTCACCGGCGGCTTCCGCAACCCCACCGACACCGTCCTGACCGTCCCCGTTCCGGCCGAGGTGGAGCCGGGCCCGATGGAGGTCCAGGTGGTGACGGCGGCCGGGACGGCCACCAACCGGTACCCGGTCGAGGTGGCCGACTGACACCCCGGGCAGACCGAGCCCTGACCCACGTTCGCCCCGACCCATGTCCAGTGCGCCGGAATCCGGAAAAAAGTCCGGGACAGGATTGAACCATCCTCTCCCGTCATACGTATCGTCCCTGTGGGACTTGGCCACGGCGGGCGAGAGGCGGCTAGCAGCGATGACTCAAGGTATTCGAACCGACACGCGCACCACGCTACTGAACCGTGACCGCGGCTGGCGGGACACCGCGGCGCATTACGCCCTCCTTCCCCTGCGCGTCTTCCTCGGCGTCACTTTCGTCTACGCCGGTCTGGACAAGCTCACCGACAGCGCCTTCATGAAGTCCGGCGGCGCCGGCTCGATCGGCGAGACGATGCGCGGGGTCCGCAGCTCGGCGGCCATTCCGGCCATGGTCGACATGGCCCTGAAGAACCCGGTCGGCTTCGGCTACGCCGTCGCCCTCGGCGAGCTGGCCGTCGGCATCGGCATCCTCGTCGGGCTGTTCGGCCGGCTGGCCGCCCTCGGCGGCGCGCTGATCTCCCTCAGTCTGTGGCTCACCGTCAGCTGGTCCTCCACCCCCTACTACTACGGCAACGACCTCGCCTATCTGATGGCCTGGCTGCCCCTCGTCCTCGCGGGCACCCCCTATCTGTCCCTCGACGCGGCCCTGCGCTCCCGACGACGGCGCTGGACGGGCGGCTACTGAGCGGCTACTGAGCGGACCCCGGCAGAGACGACCCCGGTACCTCGGCGGGACCGCCCCCGGTACCTCGGCGGGACCGCCCCCGGCACCTCGGCGGGACCGCCCCCGGCACCTCGGCGGGACCGCCCCCGGTACCTCGGCAGGGACGACCCACGCAGGACCGATCCGGACACCGACTGCCCCCGGCAGGGCAGGCGGTCGCGTCCAGGGCCTACCCTTCGGCGGCACCGCGCCGTCTGCGCCGTACACCCCGGGCCACCCCCGCCGCGATGCCGGCCAGGCACAGCCCGCCCACGATCACCGGTATCGCCACGAACCACGGGATCTCCCACAGGCCCCGCGCGTCCCCCGCGTACAGGATGGCCGCGGCGGTCAGGGAGAGCCCGGCGACCAGCTTCCCGGGCTGGAACTCATGACGCAGCACGGCTGATCACCACCTGTCCGACGCCCACCTGGAGCGTGACCTTCAGCGTGCCTGTGCCTGTGCCTCTGCCCTTTGTGCCTGTGCCCGTGCCCTTGCCGCCCAGGGCCGGGTCCAGGGTGACGTCCTTGTGTCTGCCGGGCTGCACGTCCACGTCCTTCTTCCTGTTGTCACCGGGCAACCGGATGTCACCCACACCCACATCGATGCTCAGCCGCACGGTCGTGTCCGCCGGCACGATCACCTTCAGCCTGCCCGCGCCCACCTGGGCACGCGTGGCCACCGTCTGCCCCGTGCCAGGGTGGACCCTGGTCAGGTCCAGGGTGCCGACACCGGTGCCGAGGTCGTAGGCGGAGCGGACGTCCGCGGCGGCGACGGGCTTCCACGACGTCTCCTTCCAGTGCGACGTGATGTCCTTCGGCAGAGCCGCGGCGCCGACGAGCAGTGCCGCCGTGACAAGTGCCAGGAACACCGAGCCGGACCCGGTGCGCCCGAGGAACGCGCTGAGTGCGATGCCCAGCCCGAACACCGCGAGCGCGCAGGCCAGACCGATCTGCAAGCTGGTGCCGAGCGGACGCGTGTCCCAGGTCAGGCCGGAGCCCAGACCACCCGCCAGCAGGGCGGACAGGAACACACAGCCGCCGATCCAGTGCGGGCCGCGAGGGCCGCGCGGTCTCGGGGGGCCGGCGCTCGGGGTGCGTATGGACCCATGGGCGGTCCAGGGAGTCTCGATCCTGATGTCCAGGGCCGAGGCGAGGTCCTGTCTGCGGGTCTCGCCGGGCCCCCAGAGATATCCGGTGCCGCCGACGTGGGTGCCGTCCTTGACGATCGGGTCCCGCCACCAGGAGGGGAAGACGATGTCCATCGGCGGTGCCTGGGCCTCCGGCGGGGCGTCGGCGGCGGCCTGCGCGGACAGCGGATCGGGATCGGGAGCTCCCCGGCGTCTGGACCAGTACCCGGCGCTCGCCAGCAGCAGGGAGAGGACGACGGCGAAGGCCAGCACCCCGCCGTTGCGCAGCGTGGTCAGAATGATTCCGCAGCCGACCAGCGCGAACAGCACGGCGGCCAGGGCCTGTCCGTCCACCCGGCCCGTCAGCAGCTTGCGGACCTCGTTCTCCTCCTCGTCCTCGTACGGCACGAGGAGCCAGGCGAAGCCGTAGAAGATCAGGCCGACGCCGCCGGTCGCGGCCAGCACGGCCAGGGTGATCCGGTAGATCACCGGATCCATGTCGGTGTGCCGCCCCAGTCCCGCGCACACACCGGCGATCATCTTGTGCCGGCGGTCGCGGCGGAAGCGGGGCGGGGCCTCGGCTGCCGCGGCGGGCGCGGCATCCGACGGTCCGGTGCCCGGGGCCGGGCGCGGGCCGGAGCCGGGTCCCGGACCCGTCGCGGCGTGCTCGTGATCCGTCATGCGTCCATGGTGACGGGCCGCCGGTCGCGACGGCAGTCGGGACGACCCTGGACGAACCCTGATATCGGCCCCGAGACGAGACCGGGAGGTGTTCGAACCCGGCAAGGGACCCCGTTCCGGGCAGGCCGATCGGGGATCGGGGAGACCCGCTCGAAGATCAGGGGAGTCTAGGGGGTGTCGTTTGGATCATCCCGGCGTCGCGGGCCCTGGCACGCACATCTGCGGCGTTGTCGTCGATCGCCGACTCCCCCACGCTCGGCTTCGCTCGCGCGGGGGGACCCCCATCGCGTCGACTCCCTCCTCCGCCTTGCATCTGCACGCACCAGACCCCGCTCGGGTCGGCCGGTCCGCACTGTCGGTCCAGGCCGGCCTGATCCAAACGACACCCCCTAGGGGCCGGACCCTGATGCTCCGCCCCCGCGGGCATGTGACCATCGATGGCATGCCGGAAGCCGCAGCAGCGCCACTCGACGACCCGCGGCCGCCGCGCAAGCTCTACCGCAGCGGTGACGGCCGCTGGCTCGGCGGAGTGGCGCGGGGCCTCGCCGGGCATCTCGGGCTGCCCGTGGGATGGGTGCGACTCACCTTCGTCGGCCTGTCCATGGCCAACGGGCTCGGCGCGCTGCTGTACGCCGCGTTCTGGTTCTTCGTCCCGCTCGGCGTCGGCGGCGTCGGCGATCACAAGCCGTCGTCCATCGTCGGCACCGAGACCTCGCCGGACGGCCGCCGCAGACTGGTGGCCCGCAAGCCGGACAAGGGGCAGATCGTCGCCCTGCTCCTCATGGTCACCGTGTCCATCGTCTTCGTGGGCAGCGTCAACGTGACCAACCAGGCCAAGGCCTATCTCCTGCCCGCCGTCCTGGTCGCGGCCGGTGTCGCCCTGGTCTGGCGTCAGGCGGACAACGCCCGGCGGGCCCGCTGGGTCGAGGTCGGCAGCCGCCGGCGCACCCTCAGCCTGGTGCGGGCGGGCGCCGGTGTCCTGCTGGTCACCGCCGGCGTCTCCGCCATCTTCGTCCTGCAGGGCTCGGTGGCCCACCTCGGTGCGGTCCTGCAGGCCGCGATCATCGTCCTCGTCGGCATCACCCTGCTCGCCGGCCCCTACCTCGTCCGCATGACCCAGGACCTCTCCGAGGAACGCCTGATGCGCATCCGTGCGCAGGAGCGCGCCGAGGTCGCGGCCCATGTCCACGACTCCGTGCTGCACACCCTCACCCTGATCCAGCGCAACGCCGAGAGCGCGGCCGAGGTCCGCCGCCTGGCCCGCGCCCAGGAACGCGACCTGCGCACCTGGCTGTACAAGCCCGAGGGCACCGGCAAGGACGAGGCCGACGAGCCGGACACGGTCGCGGAGGCGGTCAGACGCAACGCCGCCGAGGTCGAGGACAAGCATGGCGTGCCCATCGAGGTCGTCGTGGTCGGCGACTGCCCGCTGGACGAGAGGACAGGGGCACAGATGCAGGCCGCGCGCGAGGCGATGGTGAACGCCGCCAAGTACGGTGGCGAGGGCGGTGCCGTACAGGTCTACGCCGAAGTCGAGGGAAGGACGGTCTTCGTGTCCGTCCGCGACCGCGGCCCCGGCTTCGACCTGGACTCGATACCCGCCGACCGCATGGGCGTCAGAGAATCGATCATCGGCCGCATGGAACGCAACGGCGGAACGGCCCGGCTGCGGTCGGTGCCGGACGGTGGCACGGAGGTCGAGCTGGAGATGGAGAGGGCGGAGAAGACGTCATGAGCGACGCGACCGAGGGGAACGGCACGACGGAGGCGGCGGAGGCGGCCGGGTCCGGACGCGCCGGCGGCGACGCGGGCGGGCGGCATGTACGGGTGGTGCTCGTCGACGACCACCGGATGTTCCGCACCGGCGTCCAGGCCGAGATCGGGCAGACCGCCGAGACCGGCGTCGAGGTGGTCGGGGAGGCGGCCGACGTCGATCAGGCGGTCACGGTCATCACCGCGACCCGACCCGAGGTGGTCCTCCTCGACGTCCACCTGCCGGGCGGCGGCGGAGTGGAAGTCCTGCGCCGGTGCACGCCGTTGATGGCGGACGCCGAGCAGCCCGTGCGCTTCCTCGCGCTGTCCGTGTCGGACGCGGCGGAGGACGTGATCGGGGTGATCCGGGGCGGCGCCCGCGGCTATGTCACCAAGACCATCACCGGCACCGACCTGATCGACTCGATCTTCCGGGTCCAGGAGGGCGACGCGGTCTTCTCCCCGCGCCTGGCCGGGTTCGTCCTGGACGCTTTCGCCTCCACCGACGCCCCGCCGGTCGACGAGGACCTGGACCGTCTCACCCAGCGCGAACGCGAGGTGCTGCGGCTGATCGCCCGGGGCTACGCCTACAAGGAGATCGCCAAGCAGCTGTTCATCTCCGTGAAGACGGTCGAGTCCCATGTCTCGGCGGTCCTGCGCAAGCTCCAGCTGTCCAACCGCCACGAGCTGACCCGGTGGGCGACGGCGCGGCGCCTGGTCTGACCCCTTACGGGGAGGCCGGCCTTTCGGGGGAGGCCGTTCCCTACGGGGCCGGTCCTTATGGGGGGCCGGTCTTTGCGGGGGAGGCTGGCCCTTGTGCGGGTGGACGGTCCTTGCGGGGGTGGCCGGTCCCTATGGGGAAGTCCGGGCCCTTGATGGGGGAGTCGGGCTCTTGCGGGGTCCTGCTCACGCCACCCGGGTCGCCCCCGCGAACGGCATCTCGTCGATCGGGGCCACGCGGACCGGCGCCGAGGGGTTCGGGGCGTGGATCATCCGGCCGTTGCCGATGTAGAGGCCGACGTGGCTGATGCCGGAGTAGAAGAACACCAGGTCGCCGGGCTGGAGTTGGGAGCGGGAGACGCGTTGGCCCGCGTTGATCTGGGCGTAGGTGGTGCGGGGCAGGGAAACGCCGGCGGAGCGGTAGGCGGCCTGGACCAGACCGGAGCAGTCGAAGGCGTTCGGGCCGGTCGCGCCCCACACATAGGGGCTGCCGAGCTTCTGGTAGGCGTAGGCGATGGCCGCCGCGGCCCGGGAGGTCGGCGCCGCGACGGCCTGGGTCTGCTCCAGCGGGTCCCGGGTGCCCGAGGCCTCGCGTGACGCACGGCCCGCCGCGGTGCCCGTGCCGTCGCCGTCGCCGGTGCCCGTGCCGTCGCCGGTGACCTCGGTCCGCTCGTGCGGAGTGAGCCGGTCCAGCAGCCTGCGTGCCTCCGCCAGCTTCTCGGTGACGTCCTTCTTGCGCCGCTTCAGTTCCGCCTGCCGCGACGTGAGCGATGTGAGTTCGACGCGGGCGGCGCCGCGTAACTGCTCGATCTGGCGCAGCTGTTCGCGGACCCGGGTCACCGTGCCTGCCTGCCTCTCGCCGGCCCGTTCGGCGAACGCGGCGCCGTCCAGGTACCTGTCGGGGTCGTCGGACAGCGCGAGCTGCCAGGCGGGGGAGAAACCGCCGTCCCGGTACTGCGCCGCCGCGAACGAACCCAGTGCCCGCCGGGCCGCGTTGAGCCCGGACTGCTTGCGGGCGGTCTCGTCCCGCAGGGAGTTCAGTCGCCGCCGGCTCGCCTCCGCCTTCTCCTTGGCGCCGTTGTACTTCTCCGTGGCGGCCTCCGCCTCCTGGTACAGCTTGTCCACCTTGGCCTTCACCTGCGCCGGTGTCAGCTGCGGCGCGGCGTGTCCCGTCCCGTCGAAGGCCGTCGCGGTGGCCGCGCCCGCCAGGGCGAGGGTGGCGGCCGTGCGGGCCGTGTTGCCGCCGAGCAAGCGCTGTCGGGGCTTTCGGTGCGCTGCCACCTCGACGTCACGTCCTTCCGTGGGACTCGTACGGCCGAGGACGCGTACGACCGGGCGGTGGGTACGTCAGGCGGCGGCCCGCACAGGGGAGCGGGCCGCCGCCGGACCTTCCTCGGCGGTGGTGGCCGGCTGCCGCCCCTGGCCCGGGCGGCGGTGAGGAGCCGGTCACCTGGGGGAGGACGCTAGGCCCGACTGTGACAGCTTGGTAACACGGTGTACGGAACTGGCTACGACGGGCCGGGGCATGACCGTATGTGAGCGGATTGCCGGGACGGAGGTGTCGTCTTCACGCGGCGTGATGACCGATGCGGGAAATGCGGGGCACCAGGAGGAAGCGGGGTGCTATGGGGCGCATATATGCAAGGGCCGCCGCGGTGACCCGGGCCCGGTGGCAGGTGGCCCCCGGGCCCCTGGTTAGGCTCCGGAGTCATGGACGTACTCATCCAACTCTTCGTCGGCCTCCACATCATCGGCATCGCCGCGCTGCTCGGCGGTTTCCTCACCCAGATGAAGGCGATGGGCCGGGGCACCGCCCGCTTCGTCCCGGGGATGCTGCACGGCGCGTTCACCATGCTGGCCACCGGCGTGGTCCTGGTCGGGCTCAACGAGGCCGACGACCACCACGTCAACACCGTCAAGATCGGCGTGAAGCTGGCCCTGCTGATCGTGATCCTCGGGCTGGTCTACGTGAAGCGCGACGAGGAGAAGATCGACAAGGGCGTGTTCGGGCTGGTCGGTGCGCTGACCATGACGAACATCTTCATCGCCGTGCTCTGGACGTGACGCCGGGCGTCCCCGTCCCCTCCCCGTCGGTACCGGTGCGCGCCGACAGCACCGCGCCGGCCGCCGCCGCGAGCCACGCGGCCACCGACACCCACACCAGCACCCGCCCCGGGCCCTTCAGCCAGTCGACGCCCAGGGCGTCCGCGACCGACAGCATGGCCGCCGCGGTCATCCCCAGGGGGAAGACCGTCGCCCATCGCCGCAGGTCGTAGCGCGGCCGCGGGTGCGTCACCTCGGCCACGACCAGGACGACGCACCAGGCCAGGTCAAGGGTGACCAGAGCGAGCGTCAGGGTGCGCAGGACGCCGTGGCCGTCGTCGTTCCACAGGTACAGCCGGGCGCTGTCGGCGGACAGCAGCTTCGCCCCCGCGAGCGCCGAGATGGCGAGCGCGCCGCCCGCGATCCAGTGGTCGCCGGCGCCCTCGACGACCTGCCGGTGGTCGAAGCGGGTCAGGGCGAGGCCGTAGAGCACCAGGCCCAGCCAGAACAGCGCCAGCGCGGCCCGCGCGAGCCACGCCGTCGTCTGCACGGCGGCCAGCGTGGCCGCCAGCACCGAGAGCCCCTGTGTGGCCACGCAGCACAGGAACACCGCGCCCGGCATGCGCGACGCCTCCCAGTGCCGTACGACGAGGACCAGCAGCACGGGCCACAGCAGCGCCGCGAGTGCCAGCAGCGCCTCGGCCAGGGTCTGCCGGCCCAGCACCGAGAGCTGGGTGCCGAGCACCGTCGTGGCGGCGACCGCGGTGAGCGCGCCCAGGCTCCGCGCCTCGGCCGCCCAGCGACGCCGGTGACCCGCCAGCCGTACGACGAAGACCGCGGCCAACGCCACCCAGGTGACGCAGGCCAGGACCAGGACGATCAGGGACAGCGTCTCGGCGCCCGCCAGATGCAGGCCGACCGACACGATGCCGGTCGCCATCACGGCGGCCCCAGTCGCCGGTGGACACTTCGTCCACCACGCGCTCACAGCCGAGACGTCGATCATGAGCCCGATGGTAGGGCGTGCCCACGCGCGTGGAGCCCGAAAAGGGACCCGGGACAAGGTGGGGGAGCGGGGGAGCAGGGGGAGACCGTCACCGACGCGATCGGGCCGTCAGACCGGCACTGCCCCCGCCTGCCGCCTGCTGCAGGCCGTCAGACCGCCGGCCTAATGGCCTGGCGGCCTGGCGGCCCGGACTTACTTCAGGTGCCGGTCGAAGAACCGGTCGCCGTTCTCCCTCTCGAACCACGGGGTGCCGAGGTGCCCGCCCAGATTGGCGTGCAGCGTCTTCTCCTTGCTGCCGAAGGCGTCGAACAGGTCCAGGGCCCGCTGCCGCGGGTTCCCCTCGTCGTCCCACTGCAGCAGGAGCAGCAGCGGGACGGTGACCTGCCGGGCTTCCTCGCGCTGGGCGCGGGGCACGTAACCCCCGGCGAAGAAACCGGCGGCCGCGATGCGCGGTTCGACCGCCGCGAGGCGGATGCCGAGGGCGGTCCACCCCGAGTACCCGACCGGGCCGCCGATCTCGGGCAGCGCGAGGAGGGCGTCCAGGGTGGTCCGCCATTCCGGGACCGCGTTCTCGACCAGTGGACCGACGAAGGACTCGAAGATCTCGTCGACCGGCTCGCCGACCCGCATCGCCCGGCGCAGGTCGGCGCGGGCCTGCTCGTCGGCGGCGGAACGGGGCCGGTCACCGCACCCGGGGGCGTCGATGGAGGCCACCGCGTAGCCGTACGCCGCGGAGAGCCGGGCGCGGGCCACCAGCCGGGGTTCCGCCTTGGGCAGGCCGTTGTTGTGGGCCATCAGGATCAGCGGGACCGGTGTGGCGGACTCAGGCGTCCACAGGGTGCCGGGGGTCTCGCCGAGGATGAACTCGCGCTCGAGGACGCCGTCGTCGAGGCGTTGTTCGGAAGTGAAGTGCATGGTCGTGCCTTTCGGGAGTGCGCGTGAACGGCGCTCCCGGACGACCTATCGCCCGACCGTGACCCCGGAGGGGAGCACCCATGTCGATATTGCGTTCACGGGTACCACCTCCTCGTTCTCTCGCACGGCCTCCGGAAAAGTAGCAGTGGCCGCCGTGGTCCGCCAACGGGTTTTCGCGGAGGGCTCCGTGGACGGCTCCGTGGCCGGATGCCACGGAGCCGCTCGCCGGCGGATCCGAAGCGGCTATGCCGCGCGCTCAGGTCCGAAGCCGTCCTGCGGCGCGCTCAGGTCCGAAGCCGTCCTGCGGCGCGCTCAGGTCCGAAGCCGTCCTGCGGCGCGCTCAGGCCGGGCGCACCACGCTGTGGATGATCGACGAGCCGGCGTAGTAGATCGACTCCTCGCGGACGTACGCGCCGGGCTTGGGCGCGTGGATCATCATGCCGTTGCCTATGTAGATGCCGACGTGGCTGATGTCGTCGTAGAAGAAGATCAGGTCGCCGGGCCGGGCGTCCGTCAGGGACACCGTGGTGCCCGCGGCGACCTGGTCGTACGTGGTGCGCGGGAGGCTGACGCCGGCGGCCTTCCAGGAGGCCTGGGTCAGGCCGGAGCAGTCGTACGAGCCCGGTCCGGTCGCGCCCCAGACGTACGGCTTGCCTATCTGGGCGCGGGCGAAGGCGATCGCCTTCTCGGCCTTGGTGGTCGACGTGCCGGTGGACGTCGAACCACCGGACGTGGAACCGCCCGACATCGATCCGCCGGACGTCGATCCGCCCGACGATGACGAACCGCCGGTGGTCGACGAACCGCCGGACGTGGACGACTCGCTGTCCTGCTGAGCCTGCGCCTCCGCCTGCTGGCGTGCCCGTTCCGCCGCCGCCTGCTTCTTCGCCAGCGCGGCAGCCTCGCGCGCGGCCTGCTCCTGCTTCTGCTTCTCGATGGCCGCGAGCCGCGCCTTCTCCTCGGCCGTCAGCTCGGACAGCAACTCGCGCGCGGAGGCGAGCTTCTTCTGGACGGTGGACTTGGTCGTCCGCAGTTCCCGCTGCGACTCGGAGAGGGTCTGGAGGCTCTCGGCGGCCTCCCGGCGCTTCTTCATGGTCGCGGACTGCTCGGTGACGTAGTCGTCGACCGCGGTCTTCTGCCGTGAGGTCAGCCGGTTCATCAGCTGGGTCTGGTCGAAGTAGTCCTGCGGGTCGTTCGCGAGCAGCAAGGTGGCGGTCTGGGGCGTGGCGGCCCCGGTCCGGTACTGGGCGGCGGCGAACGTGCCCAGCTCCTCGCGCGCCTGGTTCAGCCGCTCGGTGCGCTTGGCCACGTCGTCGCGCAGGGCGTCGACCTGCTTGCGCTGTCTGCCGGCCCGCTCCTTGGCGGCGTTGTACTTCTCGGTCGCCGACTCCGCCTGGCGGTAGAGGTCGTCGACCTTCTTCTCGACCTCCTCCACGCTCGGCTTCCCGCCGGCCGAGGGAGCGGCGTCGGCCGTCTGGGACAGCACGGCCACCGAGGTGAGGGCGGCGGTGGCGAGCATGGGGGTGCGAAGACCTGCTCCGAGCGTGCCCGAGGGGCGCGGCTTGCGGTGCGACGCCAAGGGAGGCGACTCCTTCCGTCTGCCGCCTACCGGGTTAGCTGTCGGGTTCGGGCGGGTGGTTCGGAAGGCTTGCCCTACGGCTCGCGTCCCGTGCGGAACGTGGGCCGATTCACCCCAGGGAACGGTGGGTCCCCGGCTCCGCGCGCCGCGCAGCGACGCGATGGACTCGGCGGAGGCCGCGCGACCCGGCGGGGTTCGCCGGTAACGGGCGTGCGGCCCGACCGGCAACCTAGCCAACTCGTGTGACTCGTGTGAAGGTTGGTGCACCATATGTCCGATACATTTTCGTGACCTTGTCGTGGGACCGCTCCCGGGTCACGAGGTGATTCCGCTGCGTGAGGGCCCGGTGGCCGCCGGAATACGGCAAGAACGCGCCCCGGCAAGGAAGATCGACCGCCCTGTCGAAGCGGCCGGGTTCCCGATGCGGCACCGGTTGTCAGTGCGGCGCCCTAGACTCGGAGAGCGATGAGCAGCCTCTTTGACGACAGCTTCCTGGCGGACCTCCAGAGCCCTCGCGGGCAGGAGGGGGAGCCCCCGCCGCCGCCCGAGGACGATCACGTTCCGGAGTCGATTCCGGACGATCTGTTCGGCGGGAAGTTCGACGCGCCCCTGGACCGCGACGATTACTACCGCGACGGCGCTCCCCGGCCTGCCCTCGACGCGGCGGCGCTCCTTGAGGGGCTGAACGAGAACCAGCGCGCCGCGGTCGTCCACGCCGGCTCCCCGCTGCTCATCGTCGCCGGCGCCGGTTCAGGCAAGACCCGTGTGCTGACGCACCGCATCGCCCACCTGCTCGCCGAGCGGCACGTGCACCCGGGCCAGATCCTCGCGATCACCTTCACCAACAAGGCCGCGGGCGAGATGAAGGAGCGCGTCGAGCAGCTCGTCGGCCCGCGCGCGAACGCGATGTGGGTCATGACCTTCCACAGCGCGTGCGTCCGCATCCTGCGCCGCGAGTCGAAGAGGCTCGGCTTCACCTCGTCCTTCTCGATCTACGACGCCGCCGACAGCAAGCGCCTGATGGCCCTGGTCTGCCGTGACCTGGACCTCGACCCCAAGCGCTTCCCGCCCAAGTCCTTCAGCGCCAAGATCAGCAACCTCAAGAACGAGCTGATCGACGAGGAGGACTTCGCCGCCCAGGCCACCGACGGCTTCGAGAAGACCCTCGCCCAGGCCTACGCGCTCTACCAGTCGCGGCTGCGCGAGGCCAACGCGCTCGACTTCGACGACCTGATCATGACGACCGTCAACCTGCTGCGCGCCTTCCCGGACGTCGCCGAGCACTACCGCCGCCGCTTCCGGCACATCCTCGTCGACGAGTACCAGGACACCAACCACGCCCAGTACGCCCTGGTGCGCGAGCTGGTCGGCACCGGCGAGCGCCCCGCCGCGGACGTGGACGCCCCGCCGGGAGAGCACGACCTCCCGCCCGCCGAACTGTGCGTCGTGGGTGACGCGGACCAGTCGATCTACGCCTTCCGCGGCGCGACCATCCGCAACATCCTCCAGTTCGAGGAGGACTACCCGAACGCGACGACGATCCTGCTGGAGCAGAACTACCGCTCCACGCAGACGATCCTGTCCGCCGCCAACGCGGTCATCGAGCGCAACGAGTCCCGTCGCCCGAAGAACCTGTGGACCAACGCGGGCCAGGGCGCGGGCATCGTCGGCTACGTCGCCGACACCGAGCACGACGAGGCCCAGTTCGTCGCCGACGAGATAGACCGTCTCACGGACGCGGGCGAGGCCAAGGCCGGCGACGTCGCCGTCTTCTACCGCACCAACGCTCAGTCCCGTGTCTTCGAAGAGGTCTTCATCCGCGTCGGCCTGCCCTACAAGGTCGTCGGCGGCGTCCGCTTCTACGAGCGCAAGGAGGTCCGGGACGTCCTGGCCTACCTGCGCGTCCTCGCCAACCCCGAGGACTCCGTGCCGCTGCGCCGCATCCTCAACGTCCCCAAGCGGGGCATCGGCGACCGCGCGGAGGCGATGATCGACGCCCTCTCGCAGCGCGAGAAGATCAGCTTCCCGCAGGCGCTGAAGCGGGTGGACGAGGCGTACGGCATGGCCGCGCGCTCCACCAACGCGGTCAAGCGGTTCAACACGCTGATGGAGGACCTGCGGACCATCGTGGAGTCGGGCGCCGGACCGGCGACCGTCCTGGAGGCCGTCCTCGAACGCACCGGGTACCTCGCCGAACTCCAGGCCTCCACCGACCCGCAGGACGAGACCCGCATCGAGAACCTCCAGGAACTCGCCGCCGTGGCCCTGGAGTTCGAGCAGGAGCGCGAGGAGGGGGAGCAGGGCACCCTGGCCGAGTTCCTGGAGAAGGTCGCCCTGGTCGCCGACTCCGACCAGATCCCCGACGAGGACGAGGACGGCTCCGGCGTCATCACGCTGATGACCCTGCACACCGCCAAGGGCCTGGAGTTCCCGGTCGTCTTCCTGACCGGCATGGAGGACGGCGTCTTCCCGCACATGCGCGCCCTCGGCCAGACCAAGGAGCTGGAGGAGGAGCGGCGCCTGGCGTACGTCGGCATCACGCGCGCGCGGGAGCGGCTCTACCTCACGCGGTCGGCGTTGCGCAGCGCCTGGGGCCAGCCGTCGTACAACCCGCCCTCCCGCTTCCTGGAGGAGATCCCGCCGGCCCACGTCGCGTGGAAGCGGACGGGGGCGCCCGCGCCCAAGCCGTCCGGCCCGGCCTCAGGGATCGCCGCCTCGCTGTCCTCGTCCCGCTCGCGTTCGTCGGCGGCGGGCGCGTCCGGGTTCGCCACCCGGCGGGCCTCCGAGAAGCCGGCGGTCGCGCTGGCCGTCGGCGACCGGGTCACCCACGACCAGTTCGGCCTCGGCACGGTCGTCGCGGTGGCCGGCGCGGACGACAAGGCCCAGGCCACGATCGACTTCGGGGACGGCAAGCCGAAGCGACTGCTGCTGCGGTACGCGCCGGTGGAAAAGCTGTAGGAGAGCGGGACGGCGGGAGCCCCGTCAGGAATGGCGCGGGCCCCGTGGGGAACGGCGGGGGCCACGCCGCCAGGAAGCGCTCAGGTCAGGAAGAACCCAGGTCGGGCAGAACCCAGGTCAGGCAGAACCCAGGTCGGGCAGAACTCAGATCGGGCAGAACCCAGGTCAGGAAGAACTCAGGTCGGGTCCAGGCCGTGGCTGCGCAGCCACGGCAGCGGGTCCACGGCCGCTCCGCCCGCCGGCCGTACCTCGAAGTGCAGGTGCGGGCCCGTGGAGTTGCCCGAGTTGCCCGAGTAGGCGACCGGTTCGCCGGCCTTGACGACCGTACCGGCGGTGACGCGGTAGCTGGAGAGGTGGCAGTACCAGGTCTCCGTGCCGTCCTTGGCCGTCACGATCATCATGTTGCCGTAGGCGCTGTTCCACTTCGTCGAGACGACGCCGTCGGTCGCCGACATCACCGTGGTGCCGTACGAGACGGGGAAGTCGATGCCCGTGTGCACGGACATCCAGTTCACACCCGCCTGTCCGAAGTAGGCGCTGAGCCCGCGCTGCATCACCGGCAGCGCGAACTTGGGGCGCAGCCGCTCCTTGAGCGCGGCCTCCGCGGCGGCCTTCTTCTTCTCCAGCGCCTGCTGTGTCCTGAGGTCGATGCGCTCCTGCGTACGGCTGGCCCGGTCGGCGAAGTCGTCGGCGCCCGCGGAGACCCTCTCGAGCTGGGTGTCCAGCTTGCTGTTGGCGACGGACGGCTTGACCGCGTGCGCGTCCGGGGCGGTCGCGGTGGTGTCCGTGCCGTCGTCGGTCAGGTGGCCGACGGAGGCGGCGGCGATACCGGCGACCCCCATCACACAGGCCGAGGGCACCGCGATGGTCAGCAGCGCGGAGCGCTTGGCAGGCGTACGGCGCCGGGAGCGGGCGGCGCCGCGCGAGCCCGCGGGCCGCACCGGAGCGGCCTCTTCCTGATCCTCGAGCAGCTCGGGGACGACGAGCGTCTCGCCGGTGGCACCCAACTCGTCCTCTTCGGAGGCCGGTTTGAGGGTCGGTTCCGCGAGGTCTTCGTAGGCGACGCCGTCGTAGGGGGTGTCCTGGTGAGACGTGTCCTCGTACGGCGTGTGCTCATACGGCGCGTGCTCGAAGGCGCCGGTCGCGTGCGGGTCGCCGACCTGCTCGAACGTGGCCGTGGCCGACGGGTCGAACGGTTCGGCGAGCTGCTCGTGCTCGACGGCCGTGCCGTCGGCGTTCCACTGCGTGGCGTCGTACGCACCCGTGTCGCCGGTCTGGGCGTCCCAGTACCACTGCTGCTGGGCCGGGTCCACGGCGGCGGTCTGGTCCGGCTGGAGCCAGGCGCTCGTGTCCCACTGACCGCTGACGTCGTTCCCGGTGGGCTGCGCGGGCACCGTCCAGCCGGTGGCGTCGTACGTGCCGGAGTCGTAGGCGGCGTGGTGCTGGGCTGTGTACGGGTCGTAGGCCGGGGACGGGGACGGGGATGAGGCGGTGCCGGTCTGCCAGTGCGTGGTGTCGTAGCTGCCGGTGGTCTGCGCGTCGCCCGGGAAGCCGCCGAAGAGCGGGTCGGTGTCGAAGGATCCGGTGCCGTTCGCGCCCGCCGCGAAACCGCCGGCGTCGTAACCGCCGTACGTGGTGAGGTCGTCGTAGGGGGCTTCCTGCGCTCCGTACGACGCGTAGTGCGCGGACGAGGCGTCGGAAGCCGGACCCGGGGTGGTCATGGTCCCCGAGGGGTGACGGTCGTTCACCAACTTCTCTTTCGCCTCGACAACAGGGGCTGCCAGAGCAGTGCGGTGACTGTACCCGGCGGTATGCGGGCGCGACAATCTTCGGCCGGTTTCGCGTGGGCCGGAAACGGGCATTCGGCCGTGTTTCGGGGGGTGACGGGCGCGACTTTGCCTTTGTGTTCGATGAATGTTCGACGTCGACAGGGGGCCGGATGAGTGCCGGGCGGGTGCTCGTGGGGTGCCGGACGGCATCCAATGACCGGTCCCGTGCCGGTGTTCGCGACTGTCACGCAGGCACCGGGTGACTCTCAAGTCGGCATCGGGTGCCCGTCGGTCCGGGGTCGGTCGGTCCGGGGCCGATCGGCCCTCACGCCACTGTCAGACCACCGGCGAGCAGATCGCCGGGGTGCGGGGCGTCGAGGGCCTCGCGTATGCCGGCCGCGACGGCGGGGTGCACGGGCAGGGCGAGGTGTCCGATGCCGGACACCCGGACGTTCTGCGCGTCCAGGTCGTCATGGTCGATGCAGGCCGCTTCCAGCGGGTCCATCACGGAGTCCAGGTCGCTCCAGAAGCTGACGAACCGCGTACGGCAGCCGGTCGCGGGCCGGGCCAGTTCCTCGAGGACCTCCGAGCCGGGGCGCATCTGCCGCACGATCGGATGGGCGTTGGCCAGCGGCACCGCCCGGGTCCCGGAGTGCGGGGTGCCCAGCGTGACCAGGGTGCGTACCCGCAGGTCACCGCCGAGGCGCTGGACGTAGTACCGCGCGATCAGGCCGCCGAGGCTGTGCCCCACGATGTCGACCCGGTCGCTGCCGGTGCGCTCGCAGATCTCCTCCACGTGCCGGCCCAGCAGTTCGGCCGCGGTGCGTATGTCGCAGGTCAGCGGAGAGTAGTTGAGCGACTCCACCCGCTGTCGACCGTGCTGTGCGAGGCTGCGGCGCAGCAGGACGAAGACCGAGCGGTTGTCGATGAAACCGTGCAGCAGGACGACCGGCGGGCCGGGCGCCACGGGCAGTGGTGTGGTCCCGTCCGGGCCCGGGAGCGCGGCAGGCCGGCGTTCCTGGGTGAAACCGGTCGGATAGAGCAGCAGGTGCCCGGCGAGGATCGCGGCCTCGAGCGCGGTGGCCTTGAGGAGTGTCACGGACAGAGAGGCCAGTCTGCCGGGCCACAGGCTCCGGCAGAGCGGGAGGAAGAGTGGCAGTACCCCGGTGACCTTCATTGGCCGACCTCCTGTCGGCACACGGGGAGGCGGCTCCGTCCCCCGTGTGCCCTGATGTCCCACCGTGTGATTTCCCCCTCGCCGCACACCGTGAAACTGCCGGTTGCGCGATGCTGGAGATAACGTTCGTTCACTTGCCGACGGGTGGCGGAACGTGCCATATGTGCGGTACTTGTCGGTACGGCGGGAGCAGTCGCTTCCGCGGTCGTTCGATGGAGGCAGTGATGGGTGTGGCAGCCGGTCCGATCCGTGTGGTGGTGGCCAAGCCGGGGCTCGACGGCCATGATCGCGGGGCCAAGGTCATCGCGCGGGCCCTGCGTGACGGTGGCATGGAGGTCATCTACACCGGGCTTCACCAGACCCCGGAACAGATCGTCGACACGGCCATCCAGGAGGACGCCGACGCGATCGGGCTGTCCATCCTGTCCGGCGCGCACAACACCCTCTTCGCCGCCGTCATCGACCTCCTCAAGGAGCGCGACGCGGCGGACATCCTCGTCTTCGGCGGCGGGATCATCCCGGAGGAGGACATCGCGCCGCTGAAGGAGAAGGGCGTCGCGGCGATCTTCACGCCCGGGGCGACGACCACGTCGATCGTGGAGTGGGTCCGCGAGAACGTGCGTCAGCCGGCGGCGTCCGGCGGCTGAGTCCCGGCCGGGCGCGGGCTGCCGGTGCCGGGCGGGCTCAACTCCTCGGCCATCGTCGCGCGCAGGCGCAGCGTGGTGACGAGGCGCTGGAAGGCCTCCGCCCAGTAGCCGCCCGCCCCGGGCGACGCGTCCTCCCGTTCGTCGGGTATCGCCAGCAGGCCGTCGAGACGGGCGGCCTCCGACGGGTCCAGGCACCGTTCGGCCAGGCCCATCACCCCGCTGAAACTCCAGGGGTAACTGCCGGCGTCCCGGGCGATGTTCAGGGCGTCCACGACCGCTCGGCCCAGCGGCGCCGTCCAGGGCACCGCGCACACCCCGAGCAGCTGGAACGCCTCCGACAGGCCGTGGGTGGCGATGAACCCGGCGACCCACGCCGCCCGTTCACCGGACTCCAGCGCGGCCAGCAGCTTCGCCCGCTCGGCGAGGGACACCGCGCCGGGACCGCCAGCCTCCGGCGCGGACGGTGCGCCGAGCAGCGCCCTCGACCACTCGGCGTCCCGCTGCCGCACCGCCGCCCGGCACCAGGCCGCGTGCAGCTCGTTCTGCCAGCCGTCCGCCACCGGCAGGCCCACGACCTGCTCGGGTGTACGTCCGCCGAGCCGGTCCGGCCAGGTGGTCAGCGGCGCCGCCTCCACCAACTGGCCCAGCCACCAGGATCTTTCCCCGCGGCCCGCCGGCGGTTTCGCCATGATGCCGTCCCGCTCCATACCGGGGTCGCATTCGTGCGGTGCCTCGACGACGATCGTGGGGGCGTCCCCGGTGCGGTCGACGGCGACGCACGCCCCGGCCCGCACCGCCATCCGCCCGGCGAGCGCGGACTTCGGCAGCGCGGACAGCAACTCGGCCGCCGTGGCACGCACGTTGCGGCTGCGGTCGGTCAACGCCTTTTCCAGGAAGGGCTCGTCCTCGGCGGACAGGCCCGTGCGCAGCGAGTCCAGGAACATCAGCCGGTCCTCCGCCCGCTCTGTGCTCCAGGTCGCGGCCAGCAGGTCGCGTGCGAAGTCGGGCGTACGCGCCCGCAGCGCGGCCAGCAGGGCGACCCGCTCCGCGAACAGACCCTCCTCCCACAGCTTGTGGACCGCGGAGGTGTCCCCGGGGTCCGGCAGGGCCGTGCCGCCGCCGGGCGCCGAACGCTGGGCGAACCGCCAGTCCGGGTTCAGCCTGGCCAGCCACAGCGCGCGCGGTCCCATGAACGCCAGCGCCGCCGGCCGCAGGTCCGTGCGGCCCCGGGCGGCGTCCAGCAGCGCAGGCAACGCCTGCGGCGGAGCCGCGTAACCGTGCGCGTTGGCCACCGCGAGCCACTGCGGCAGCAGCTCCATGAGGTCGGGCGAGGTGCCCCGCCGGCTGCCGCCCCCACCGGACCGGTCCGCCAGCAGCAACGCCAGCCTGCGCGCCGCCGCCTCGGGCAGCGCCGGCCGCGCGTCCTGCGGAGCGGGCTCCGGCCGCCGCGCCGCCCGCCCGGCACGGAGCCCGGCCCGCCGTCGTACGACCGCGACGGCGGCGGCGTCCAGGAGAGCGAGGGGTGCCTCCTGACCGGCCCTGGCCCCGGCCGGGGGGCGTCGGTCGGTGCCGAGGAGGGCGGTGGTGACCAGGTCTTCCCAGGACGACGAGGCGGGCAGACGCGGCTCGCTCGTGGCCGTCGAGGGGGATGGTGCCGTCGGAGTCCCGTGCACGAGGTTCCCTTCCGTTCCGTCGCAGTTGCCGGGGCGGGCCTGGGCAGGCCGGCGATGTGGGTCAGGTCAGTGACGTGGGTCAGGTCAGTGATATCGGGGTGCCCGCGGCCCGGGGCCAGGCGGTGAGCGGGGTGAAGCCGCGGTGCCCGCACTCGCCGAAGACCCTGACGGGGGCGCCGCCGGAGAGGGCGACCAGGCGCCACAGGCCCGGCCGTGAGCGGGCGGACGGGGTCAGCGGAAGCGCCGAGTCCGCCGTGGCGTCGGCCAGTTGCCAGGAGTCGGGCTGCTCGCCCGGCTGCGGTACGACCGCTTCCAGGGTGACCGGGACCGAGTCCAGCCAGGGATCCTCGCGCAGAGCCTCCCCGTAACGGGCCGCCGCCTCGGCCGTGGTCACGCCAGGCGGACGCGTCTCGGCGGGGAGCGGCGGTGCGTGCTGCTCGCCGAGCGCGGCACGCGGCTGACCGGAGCCCGGGAAGACGGACAGGTCCGCGTCCAGGGCCAGACCGACCGGCAGGGACAGCTCGGGCGCACGCCCGGCCGCGCCATAAGAAAGGAGCAGCCGCGTCTCGCCCGACTCGGTGCCGTGCAGCCAGATGCGGCGGGTCGTCAGTTTCGGGTCCGCCGTGTCGTACTGGGCGAGCACCAGCCAGCGGTCGCGCACCGGCGGGCCGTCCGCCGAGGCGGGCAGGCCGAGCCGGGAGCGGACCGTCGCCGCGAGGGAGTCAGGCAGCCCCTCGCGGCGCAGCCAGCCCTGGTCGAGCAGATGCAGCAGCGCGCACTCCTCCAGCAGCCGGGCCGGCCAGCCCGGACCGGACGCCGGTATCGCCCCCAACTCCCGCACCCGCGAGGCCAGTCCGGGGGCCTGCGCGTCGACCATGCGGGCCGCCGTCTCCTCCCACAGGCCGTATGCCGCCTGCTCGGCTGAGGCCAGGCCGCCGCGCAACAGGTCCGCCAGGCGCTGCTCCAGCTCCGTCGCACCCGCCGTGACCCGCTCGGCGCGGCGCTCCGCCCGGCGCCGCGCCGCCTCGGGGTCGGCGGAGGCGGACGCGGGACCGCCGCCGCCCTCCGGCCGTTTGCCCTCAGCCCGCTCGCGTCTGCCCGCGAGCCACTCCTCGGCCCAGTCCGGCGGCTCCGCCACCGCGGGCACCGCGTCGTCCCCGCTCGCCCACAGCAACAGCAGCCCGAGCGCGTGCTTGCACGGGAACTTCCGGCTCGGACAACTGCACTTGTACGCGGGCCCCGCCGCGTCCGCGAGGTCCACCACCGTCTGGTACGGCTTGCTGCCACTGCCCTTGCACAGGCCCCACACCGTCCCCTCCGCGCGACTGCCCGCCCCGGACCACGGCCCGGCCGTGCCCAGTTTGCTTCCCGCTTTGCGCGACGAGGCGTCAGGTGCCAGTGCCAGCACCTGGTCCGCACTCCAGCGCACCCCCTGCTGAGTCATGCCAACGACGTTAGATCCCCCCACTGACAATCGGCCCAGCGAGCGCATCTGTGCTGGTCAGAGCGATTGTCAGTGGCGTGGTGCACCGTTGGTGCCAGAACTCGAACCGGCCGAGCTGGAGGGGGCCTCAGCCATGACTGTGACCGTGGAACCGACGACCGCCGAACCGAACCCGAGCCAGGCGCCGCAGGCGTTGCGGCCGCACGCCGAGCACGCCTTCGCGGCCGAACTCGCCGCGCTCGCCGCCCAGGACGACCGCCCGCGCCCGGCCCGCTGGAAGCTGTCGCCGTGGGCGGTGGCGACGTACCTGCTCGGCGGCACCCTGCCGGACGGCACGGTGATCACCCCCAAGTACGTGGGCCCGCGCCGTCTCGTCGAGGTCGCCGTCACCACCCTGGCGACCGACCGCGCCCTGCTCCTGCTCGGCGTGCCCGGCACGGCCAAGACCTGGGTGTCCGAGCACCTCGCGGCAGCCGTCAGCGGCGACTCGACCCTGCTGGTCCAGGGCACCGCCGGCACCCCGGAGGAGGCCATCCGCTACGGCTGGAACTACGCGCAGCTGCTCGCGCACGGACCCAGCCGCGACGCCCTCGTGCCCAGCCCCGTCATGCGCGCCATGTCGGAGGGCATGACCGCCCGCGTGGAGGAACTGACCAGAATCCCGGCCGACGTCCAGGACACCCTGATCACGATCCTGTCCGAGAAGACCCTGCCCATCCCGGAACTGGGCCAGGAGGTGCAGGCGGTGCGCGGCTTCAACCTCATCGCCACCGCCAACGACCGCGACCGCGGGGTCAACGACCTCTCCAGCGCGCTGTGCCGCCGCTTCAACACCGTGGTGCTCCCGCTGCCGGAGAGCCCCGAGGCCGAGGTCGACATCGTCACGCGCCGTGTCGAGCAGATCGGCCGTTCCCTGGAACTGCCGGCCGCGCCCGACGGCATGGACGAGATCCGCCGGGTCGTCACCGTCTTCCGCGAGCTGCGCGACGGTGTCACCGCCGACGGCCGCACGAAACTGAAGTCGCCGAGCGGCACCCTGTCCACCGCCGAGGCGATCTCCGTCGTCACCAACGGGCTCGCCCTGGCCGCCCACTTCGGCGACGGAGTGCTGCGCTCCGCGGACGTCGCCGCCGGCATCCTCGGCGCCGTCGTCCGCGACCCGGCCGCCGACCGCGTCATCTGGCAGGAGTACCTGGAGACCGTCGTCCGCGAGCGCGACGGCTGGAAGGACTTCTACCGCGCCTGCCGCGAGGTGAGCGTGTGAGCGACGACGAGTCCCCGCGGGCAAGCGGGGAACACAGCGGGGAGCACCCCCTGCACGGCGGGGAGCACCCTCCGCACGGCGGGGCGTACGCGTCCGGACCGCTGCTGCTCGGCGTCCGGCACCACGGACCCGGCTCCGCGCGCGCGGTACGAGCGGCCCTGGACGCCGCCCGGCCCGCCGTCGTCCTCGTCGAAGGGCCGCCCGAGGCCGACCCGCTGATCCCGCTCGCCGCCGACCCCGGCCTGAGGCCCCCGGTCGCCCTCCTCGCCCACGCCGTGGACGAACCCGGCCGCTCGGCCTTCTGGCCGCTGGCCGAGTTCAGCCCCGAATGGGTCGCCATCCGGTGGGCCCTGGAGCACGACGTCCCGGCCCGCTTCATCGACCTGCCCGCCACGCACACGCTCGCGTGGGAGACCGAGGCCGAGGCGGACGCGCGGCAGGGCACAGGCGACGAACCCGACGCCGATCACGACCACGACGACCGCGACCATCACGACGACGGCCGCAACCGCGACCACCGCGACGACGGCCGCAACCGCGACCACCGCGACGACGGCCGCAACCGCGACCACCGCGACGACGGCCGCGACCACGACCCTCACGACGACGACCGCGACCACGATCCGCGTGTCGATCCGCTCGCCGTGCTCGCCGAGGCCGCCGGGTACGACGATCCCGAGCGCTGGTGGGAGGACGTCGTCGAGCACCGGGGGCCCGGACGGCGGGACCCGTTCGCGCCGTTCGCCGCGCTGGAAGAGGCCATGGGGGCGCTGCGGGAGCGGTACGGCGTCGGCGGACGGCAGCGCGACCTGGTGCGCGAGGCGCACATGCGGCTCCAAGTGCGGGCGGCGCGCAAGGAGTTCGGGGACGCGGTGGCCGTGGTGTGCGGGGCGTGGCACGTGCCCGCGCTGCGCGAGAAGGCGACCGTCACGGCGGACCGCGCCCTCCTCAAGGGGCTGCCCAGGACCAGGGCCGACCTGACCTGGGTGCCCTGGACGCACCGCAGGCTCGCCCGCTCCAGCGGCTACGGCGCGGGCATCGACGCGCCGGGCTGGTACGCGCACCTGTTCCGGGTACCGGACCGGCCGGTCGAGCGATGGCTGACCAAGGTGGCGGGACTGCTGCGCGAGGAGGACCGGATCGTGTCCTCCGCGCACATCATCGAGGCGGTGCGGCTGGCCGAGACCCTCGCGGCGATGCGCGGCCGTCCGCTGCCCGGCCTGGGCGAGACCACCGACGCCGTGCGCGCGGTGATGTGCGAGGGCTCGGACGTCCCGCTGTCCCTGGTCTACGACCGGCTGGTGGTCGGCGACGTGCTGGGGGAGGTGCCGGAGACGGCGCCGGCGGTGCCGTTGCAGCGCGACCTGGCCCGGGAGCAGCGCAGGCTTCGGCTCAAGCCGGAGGCGCTGGAACGCGAGCTGGAGCTGGACCTGCGCAAGGACACCGACACCGGCCGCAGCAGACTGCTGCACCGGCTGCGGCTGCTCGGCGTCGGCTGGGGCGAGCCCGCGCGGTCGCGGGAGAGCACGGGCACGTTCCGGGAGACCTGGCGGCTGCGCTGGGAGCCGGAGCTGTCGGTGCGGGTCGCCGAGGCCGGGGTGTGGGGGACCACCGTGCTCGCCGCCGCGACGGCCAAGGCCGAGGCGGACGCGACCTCGGCGGTCGCCCTCGCCGACGTCACCGCGCTCGCCGAACTGTGCCTGCTCGCCGGGCTGCCGGACGCGCTGCCCCTGGTGATGCAGGCGCTCGCCGACCGCGCGGCCCTCGACGCGGACGTCGGCCATCTGGCCCAGGCCCTGCCCGCCCTGGTCCGTTCCCTGCGCTACGGCGACGTGCGCGGCACCGACACCGGCGCCCTGGCCGGCGTCGCCGCGGGCCTCGCCGAGCGGGTCTTCGTCGGACTGCCACCGGCCTGTGCCGGGCTCGACGTGGAAGCGGCGGAGGAGATACGCGGCCACGTGGACGCCGTGCACGGCGCGGTGGGCCTCCTGGCCGAGACCCTGGCCGGCGCCTCGATCACCGCGCACGGAGACCTGCGCGCCCGCTGGCGCTCGGTGCTGCGGACGCTGGCGCTGCGGGACACCGTGCCGGGTGTCGTACGGGGACGTGCGGTACGGCTCCTGCTGGACGAGGGCGAGTGGGAGCCCGACGAGGCGGCACGCCTGATGGGTCTGGTGTTGTCGCCGGGGACGCCGCCCGCCGACGCCGCCGCGTGGATCGAGGGCTTCGTCGGCGGCGGGGGCGGCATGCTGCTGGTGCACGACGAGCGGCTGCTCGGCCTGGTCGACGCGTGGCTGACCGGGGTGCCCGCGGAGGCGTTCACGGACGTACTGCCCCTGCTGCGGCGCACCTTCTCGGCGTACGAGCCCGGGGTGCGCAGAACCCTCGGCGAACTGGTGCGGCGCGGACCGGGAAGTGGCACCGGACCGGGCGACCGGGCGACCGGTCTGCCTGGCCTGCCCGGCTTCGCGGCGGAGCCGGACGCCGGACGCGCCGACGCCGTACTGCCGGTGCTGCGCCTGCTGCTCGGGCTGGACGCGGGCGCGGATCGGGAGGCGGGGGATCCGGAGACGGGGCGTCGGAAGACGGCGGGCCCGGAGTCAGGGGAGCGAGAGACGGTGGGTCGGGAGGTGCCGGCCGGGGAGGCGGCGGCGCCGATGACGACGGACGACAACAGCTGTGCGGGGGTGGGCAGATGACGACCGGACCGAGGCAGGCTGAAGCGAGGAAGGCTGAACCGAGTCTGACTGAAGCGAGTCCGGCTGAACCGAGTCCGGCTGAACCGGGGCTCGTCGAGACCGGCGACCCCGCGCGCGAACGGCTGCGGCGCTGGCGGCTCGTGCTCGGCGGGGACCAGGCCGACGGCACCGGATGCGCGCTGTCCGGCCGGGACGCGGCGATGGACGGGACGCTGGCCGCGCTGTATGGCAAGGCGGACAAGGGGCAGGCGGGCCGGGACCGTTCGGCGGGGCTCGGTGCGTCGGCACCGTCCGTGGCGCGCTGGCTCGGGGACATCCGCACCTACTTCCCCTCCTCCGTCGTCCAGGTCATGCAGCGCGATGCCATCGACCGGCTCGGGCTGGCCTCGCTGCTGCTGGAGCCGGAGATGCTGGAGGCGGTCGAGGCGGACGTGCACCTGGTCGGCACGCTGCTCTCGCTCAACAAGGCGATGCCGGAGACGACGAAGGAGACGGCGCGGGCGGTCGTGCGCAAGGTGGTCGAGGACCTGGAGAAGCGGCTCGCGACCCGCACCCGGGCCACGCTCACCGGTGCCCTGGACCGCAGTGCCCGTACCAGTCGGCCGCGCCACCACGACATCGACTGGAACCGCACCATCGCGGCCAACCTCAAGCACTACCTGCCCGAGTACCGCACGATCGTGCCGGAACGGCTCATCGGGTACGGGCGGGCCGCGCAGTCCGTGAAGAAGGAGGTCGTCCTCTGTATCGACCAGTCCGGGTCGATGGCGGCGTCCGTGGTCTACGCGTCCGTGTTCGGGGCGGTGCTCGCCTCCATGCGGTCGATCGACACACGGCTGGTCGTGTTCGACACGGCGGTCGTCGATCTCACGGACCAACTGGACGACCCGGTCGACGTCCTCTTCGGCACCCAGCTCGGCGGCGGCACGGACATCAACCGGGCGCTGGCGTACTGCCAGTCGCAGATCACCCGCCCCGCCGAGACCGTCGTCGTCCTGATCAGCGACCTGTACGAGGGCGGCATACGTAACGAGATGCTCAAGCGGGTCGCGGCGATGAAGGCGTCCGGGGTGCAGTTCGTGGCGCTGCTCGCGCTGTCCGACGAGGGGGCGCCCGCGTACGACCGGGACCACGCGGCCGCGCTTGCCGCGCTCGGGGCACCGGCCTTCGCCTGCACCCCGGACCTGTTTCCCGAGGTGATGGCGGCCGCGATCGAGAAGCGGCCGTTGCCGATACCGGACACAGCGTGACGCGGTGCGGGAAGGTGCGGAAAAGGGGACATGGGTACTCATCGGTAACAGGGGGTTGCGCAACCTGAGGCGTCCCGTGCGAGGATCGACGCCGCCCGCGTCGTACCCCGTCGCCGTTCCGCCGCACGGGAGGAATCCCCTCTGTTGACCCTGCCAGCCACCCTTTTCGGCACCACCGTGCGCGTGTTGCGTACGGCGGCCGGACGGCGTGTGCTGCAACTGGTCCTGCTGGTCGGGGGTTTGTTCCTGCTCGGCTTCCTCTGCGGTGAGCAGGCGCACGCGGCCGAGGGGACGCCCGTGACCCCGGCGGCGCCGGTGGCACGCGCGGAACACGCGGCGCCCGTGGCCGAGTTGCTGTCGGAGGCCGGGCACCCGGGCAACTCGGACGCCATCGAGGCCGTACAGGGATCGGGCGGCAACACCCTGCGGGCCGTCACCTCACATGTCGTCAGCCCCGTTCTCGCCGTCACCGAGCGGGCGGTCACGCCCGTGCGGACGGTGGTCGACATGACGAATCGTTCCCTCGGCGAGGTCCAGGCGGAGGTTCCGGATCCGGCCGGCGCGCCCGATGTGGGTGCGCCGGGCCTTCCTGAGGTGACCGAGCCGCCGGTGCGGGAACTGCCGGTGCCGGTCGGCCTGGAGCCCCTGCCGGGGAAGCCTGGCGGAGGAACGGCGCACCCGCCGGTGCCGGCGGGCGGTCACCATCAGGGCGCCCACGCCAAGGCTCGTGCCGGCGCCGGTGTCGGCTCCGGTGCTGTGGTCGTACTGCCGTACGCCGCGCCGGGACCGTTCGCGCTCCCGGTGTCGAGCCTGCCCGCGCACCCGGTCGCCCACCGCGTGGGCACCCCCGCCGACGCCCCCGGCCGCCCCGTGCCGGCGCCCACCGGAGACCCGGACGGGGTGCTCGGCAAGCAGGTCGCCGACGGGAACTCGCTGCGGCACGGTGACGCGCAGGCCGTCGCTCCCGCAGGCCGGGCGCCGCTGCGGCTCGTGCCCGGTGCCGCCGCGCCCGTCGACGCGCCGCACACCAGGGAACGGCACCGGGACATCCCGGTCTTCCCCGGCTAGGCAGCAGGGCCGGCCCCCCGTCACGGATCAGCCGTGAGCGCCCACCACGGGCCTGCCGCGCGGGACGTGACAGGTCCGCCCGCCTCTGCCCGTCCGTCCGGACGCCCCGCCACCTCTGTGGCGCGCCGTCTCATCGGCCCGCCACATGATCGGCCCGCCACCTCCCGTGGTCGCGCGGCCCTTCGGCCCTCCAGCCCTCCGGCCCTCCGGCCTTTTGGCTCACCGGCCCTTGGCCCGGCGCTCCCCGGACGGAAACCCCAGCCCTTTCCGAAGCCGTCTCCGGAAGCCGTTTCCGAAGGATTTGACGCACACATGAACAAGAACATCCGTCGTTCGATCGTGATAGCCGCCGGTGTCACCGGTGCGTGGGCGCTCGGCTCGGCCGTTGCCAGCGCCGACGATCTGGCCATGCCGGCCGCCTCCGCGCCGCACGCCGCCCCCGGCAGCACCTCCGTCACGGGCGCCCTCACCAACACCGCCGACGGTGTCGTCACCGACGTCCGGGACACCGTGGCCGGCGTGCCGGGCGCGGTCACCGACCAGCACCGTCGTCTCGTCGAGGGGAACGTCGAGGGGAACACCGTGTCCGGCGCGAAGGTCAGGGGCGGCCAGGCGATCACCGGTGCTCGCGCGGCCCGCGCCGCACAGGCGCGGGTCCGGGCGGACGCGGCGCACGTGCAGGGCCGGGTCGGCCACAGCGCCCACCAGGTCACCCACACGGACGACCGTGTCACCCGCACGACCGCGCCCCTCGCCCACCAGATCGCCCCCTTCGCGCAGGACCTCGCCGGAACCCTCCAGGGCGCCGGTGGCCCGCCGGCCAGGCACGCGGTCGACGGCGCCGAGGGCGTCGCCCGGTCGGTCACCCCGACGTACGCGCAGCAGGCCGTCAGCCATCAGGCCGTCAGCCACCAGGACGTCGACCACCAGGGCAGCGCCAGTCACCAGGGCAGCGCCAGTCACCAGGGCAGCGCCAGTCACCAGGGCTGAGCCCCCTCTCGAAGGCCGAATACCCCGAACGACTTCGTGGGGTCGTCGGGCCCGGACGGCCGAATGCCGTCGGACCGTCCGGGCCGCTCCCCGCGGAGGGGCGAGTGGTCCCCATTGGGGTGGGGATCAACCGCCCCGGGTCCCCCAAGGGCCCGATCAGAGGCCTCACCGGGTCAACCCCAGCCCGGTGAGGCCTCGCCTCTTCCCGGTCGCCCGCCGGGGCACCGACCCAGCTCGCGGCACGCTGTGCCACGAATTCCGGCATCATGTGACAGGTATCACCGCTCGGGTGTGACCCTCGATTTAGGGCCTCCCCTCAAGCGGCGATAACCTGCGAGACGGACATGCCGCGCGCTCGGTCACCGTGTGCGCCTCCCTAGTGACAGCGGACGTCACGTTGCCCTTCGCGGCACGCCCACGCATCCAACGAACCGCGAGATCACTGATAGGGACGGAAGCGCGTGGACCTGTTCGAGTACCAGGCGAGGGACCTCTTCGCCAAGCACGATGTACCGGTGCTGGCCGGTGAAGTCATCGACACGCCTGAGGCGGCGCGCGCGATCACCGAGCGACTGGGCGGCAAGTCCGTCGTCAAGGCGCAGGTGAAGGTCGGTGGTCGCGGTAAGGCCGGTGGCGTCAAGCTGGCCGCCACGGCGGACGAGGCCGTCGCCCGTGCGACGGACATTCTCGGCATGGACATCAAGGGCCACACGGTCCACAAGGTCATGATCGCCGAGACCGCCCCGGAGATCGTCGAGGAGTACTACGTCTCCTACCTCCTCGACCGTGCCAACCGCACCTTCCTCTCCATCGCCTCCGTCGAGGGCGGCATGGAGATCGAGGAGGTGGCGGCCACCCGCCCGGAGGCCGTCGCGAAGACCGCGATCGACCCGATCGACGGCGTGGACGAGGCCAAGGCCCGCGAGATCGTCGCAGCCGCCAAGTTCCCGGCCGAGGTCGCGGACAAGGTCGCCAACGTCCTCGTCACGCTGTGGGACACCTTCATCAAGTCGGACGCCCTCCTCGTCGAGGTCAACCCGCTCGCGAAGGTCGCCTCGGGCGAGGTCATCGCCCTGGACGGCAAGGTGTCGCTCGACGACAACGCCGAGTTCCGCCACGACTGGGACGACCTGCACGACAAGGCCGCGGCCAACCCGCTCGAGGCCGCCGCCAAGGAGAAGAACCTCAACTACGTCAAGCTCGACGGTGAGGTCGGCATCATCGGCAACGGCGCGGGTCTCGTCATGAGCACCCTGGACGTCGTCGCGTACGCCGGAGAGAACCACGGCAACGTCAAGCCCGCCAACTTCCTGGACATCGGCGGTGGCGCCTCCGCCCAGGTCATGGCGAACGGCCTGGAGATCATCCTCGGCGACCCGGACGTCAAGTCCGTGTTCGTGAACGTCTTCGGCGGCATCACCGCCTGCGACGAGGTCGCCAACGGCATCGTGCAGGCCCTGAAGCTCCTCGAGGACCGTGGCGAGAACGTCACCAAGCCGCTCGTCGTCCGTCTCGACGGCAACAACGCCGAGCTCGGCCGGCAGATCCTCACGGACGCGAACCACCCGCTGGTGCAGCGCGTCGACACCATGGACGGCGCGGCCGACAAGGCCGCCGAGCTGGCCCACGCCGCCAAGTAAGCACTCAGGACGAGGACACAACACACCATGGCTATCTGGCTCAACAAGGACAGCAAGGTCATCGTCCAGGGCATGACCGGCGCCACGGGCATGAAGCACACCAAGCTCATGCTCGCTGACGGCACCAACGTCGTGGGCGGCGTCAACCCGCGCAAGGCGGGGCAGAAGGTCGACTTCGACGGCACCGAGGTGCCGGTCTTCGGCACTGTCAAGGAGGCCGTCGAGGCCACCGGCGCCAACGTCTCCGTCATCTTCGTGCCGGAGAAGTTCACCAAGGACGCGGTCGTCGAGGCCATCGACGCCGAGATCCCGCTGGCCGTCGTGATCACCGAGGGCATCGCCGTGCACGACACGGCCGCCTTCTGGGCGTACGCCGGCAAGAAGGGCAACAAGACCCGCATCATCGGCCCGAACTGCCCCGGTATCATCACCCCGGGCCAGTCGAACGTCGGCATCATCCCGGGCGACATCACGAAGCCGGGCCGCATCGGCCTGGTCTCGAAGTCCGGCACGCTGACCTACCAGATGATGTACGAGCTGCGTGACATCGGCTTCTCGACCGCCGTCGGCATCGGTGGCGACCCGATCATCGGCACCACGCACATCGACGCCCTGGCCGCGTTCCAGGACGACCCCGACACCGACCTGATCGTGATGATCGGTGAGATCGGTGGCGACGCCGAGGAGCGCGCGGCCGCGTTCATCAAGGAGAACGTGACCAAGCCGGTCGTCGGTTACGTCGCGGGCTTCACCGCCCCCGAGGGCAAGACCATGGGCCACGCCGGCGCCATCGTCTCCGGCTCCTCCGGCACCGCCCAGGCCAAGAAGGAGGCCCTGGAGGCCGCGGGCGTCAAGGTCGGCAAGACCCCGACCGAGACGGCCAAGCTGGCGCGCGAGATCCTCAGCGCCTGAGCGTCTCAGCTGAACGCAGGCAGGCCCGCCCCGATTTCATGGGGGCGGGCCTGCCTGCGTCTCCGCTCAGCGGCGCCGACCGGGTCCCCGCAGCCACGGCGGCCACACGGCCGACGGGGCTGCGACTCCCCAGGGGCGCGGGGAACCGCGCGGCCGGCCGCACCGGACCCTCACCTGAAGGCCGGCCGCACCGGACCCTCACCTGAAGGCCGGCCGCACCGGACCCGCACCCCACCGCGCCCCCAAACCCCACCGCGCCCCCAAACCCCACCGCGCCCCCAAACCCCACCGCGCCCCCAAACCCCACCGCGCCCCCACCTCACCGCGCCGTCGGAAAGACCCGTTCCGGTCCGCTCCCCGCCTCCCCCCGCAGCTTGGCCCGGAGGGCGACCTCGGCGGAGGACAGCGGCCCCATCGCCGGAGGCACCGGCACCCCACGGACCGCCTGCGCCGGGGCGATCGGCGGTTCGTAGTGGGTCGGCGCGGTCCGCAGCGTCAGCGTCGTCGCCCCGATGATCGTGACGGTGAACGCGATCGCCGCCCGCGTCCAGAAGACGTTCCGCCGCTCACCCACCGTCCGCACCGCCGTCGGCTGAGCGGAGCGCAACCGCTCCGTGGAGGCCAGTTCGGCGAGCCGCCGGTGCAGCGCGGCGGGATCGGCCAGCTCCGGGACACGCGCGGCCACGACCTGCCGCGCCCGGGTCAGCCGTCCGGCGGCGGCCGGCGTGCTCGCCTCCGTCTCCGCCGCAGTCTCCGGCAGGTCGAGCCCGACGCCGTCGTACAGCACGAGCGTGCGCCGGTACGACGGCGGCAGCGTGAGCAGCGCGCTCAGCAGGGCGCGGTCGGCGGGGTCGGCGGGGGGCGGTTCGGGGGAGCGGTAGCGGGGACGGAAGCGGTGCCACGGCGAGAGCGCGTACTCGTACGCCGTCGCCCGCACCCACCCGGCCGGGTCCCGGTCCCGGGCCACCTCGGGCCAGCGCTGCCAGGCCAGTTGGAAGGCCCGCTCCACCGCCTCCCGGGCCAGTTCGCGCCGCCCGGTGAGCAGGTAGCTCTGGCGTACGAGCGCGGGCGCGCAGAACGCGTACAGCGCGTCGAACGCCTGATCGGCTGTCAGCGAGGGCAGCACGGGTGGCGAAGGCACCGCTGGCGGTGAGGGGAGTGCGGGTGGCGAGGACCGTGCGGGTGGCGCGGGCGCCGCCTGTGCCGGTTCCTGACCCTCCGCCGGCTGTGCGAGCGCGGCGAGCAGGCGGGCGTACGCGTCGCGCTGGGGGCCGCCGGGGGCGCTCTTGCCCCGCTCCCACGCGCGTACCGTCGCCCGGCGGACGCCGAGCCGCGCGGCGACCTGAGTCTGCGTCAGCGAACCGGCCTCACGCAGGCGTCGGCGTTCCTTCGGCGGTGGCAGCGGACTGGTGGTGCTCTGCGTCACGACTCACCCCTCCGTGGGAAAAAGTACATAAACATATAATGAGCGACACATCCGGGCTTCGCGTGTTACGCCGGGAAAGCGCGTGTCGTTGGGAGCATGGCGGGCGTGATCCAGCTGACCGCTCGCCGTTCACCGTCCTCGTCGCCCCTGCTGGCGCGGGTGCGCGACCGTTCGCCCGGGTTCGCCGCGAGCCTGATGGGCGGGGTGCTCGCGGCCGGGCTCGGGCTCGGTGCGTTCGCCGCGCTCGTGATGGTGCTGTGGGTCAGTTCGCCGTACCCCGACAGCGGGCCGGGCAGCGCGCTGCACATGGCCACCGCGCTGTGGCTGCTGGCGCACGGCGTCGAACTCGCGCGCACCGACACGCTCTCCGGCACCGCGATGCCCGTCGGCGTGACCCCGCTGCTGCTGCTCGCGCTGCCGGTGTGGCTGCTGTACCGGGCGGGGCGCGACGCGACGGACGCGCCCGACACCCCCTACGGACTCGACGGACTCGACGGCCCGCCACCCGTCCCGGCACGTACGGCGTGGACGGGCGTCGTCCTCGGCTACCTCGGCGTCGGCGCGGCCGTCGCGCTGTACTGCTCAGGCGGCGAACTGCGCCCGGAGTGGGACTGGGTGACGACGTGTCTGCCGTCCGTGGCCGCGGGCGCGGCGGGGGCCGGCGTGTGGTCGGCGCACGGCCGCCCGCGCGAGCCGTTGCTGAGCCTGCTGCTGTCGCTGCTGTCGCTGCCGTTGCCGCCGGGGCCGGTGCGGCGGCGGGTGTCCGAGGGCGAGGCGCGGGCGTGGCTGGGTACGACCGTACGGGCCGCCGGGGCCGGTACGGCGATGCTGGTCGGGGGCGGTGCGCTGCTGCTCGCGGTGTCGCTGGTGTGGCACGGGGACGACGTCCGGGGCGCCTTCCCGCAGCTGACGGAGGGCTGGACCGGGCAGTTCGCGGTCCTGCTGCTCGGCGTCGTGCTGATCCCCAACGCGGCCGTGTGGTCGGCCTCCTACGCCCTCGGCCCCGGATTCGCCCTCGGCACCGGGCACACGGTCGACCCCCTCGCCTCCCACCCCGCCCCGCTCCTGCCCCCGTTCCCGCTGCTCGCCGCCGTACCGGACGCGGGCGCCGGAACCCCGCTCAACTGGGCGGCGGCCGTGGTGCCGGTGGCGGCCGGGGCGACGGTGGCGTGGTTCGTGGCACGGGCGGCGGTGGCGTCCGAGGAACGGCCCCCTGTCGCCTCGGCCGCCTCTAACGCCTCCAACGCCTCGTCCGCCTCGGCCCGCCCGGTGGACGCCCCGGCCCACTGGTCGGCCGGCCGGACCGCCGGCGCGCTGACCCTGGCCGCCCTGCTGAGCGCGGCGCTCCTCACCCTGCTCGCCATGCTGGCGGGCGGCCCGATGGGCGTGGCCGCGCTGTCCCGTTTCGGCCCGCCCGCGTGGCGGACCGGGGGAGCGACGGGACTCTGGATCGCGGTGATCGGCCTGCCCGTGACGCTGACCGTACGGGCATGGCGGCTGCACGGGACGGAGTCCGGGAGCAGGGCGGAGCGAAAGGCTCACAGAACAGCGAGCAGAACCGCGAACACTGCGAGCAGAACCGCGAACGCTGCGAACAGGGCCGCGAACAGGGCGGCCAAGAAGGCGGCCAAGAAGGCGGCGAAGCAGGCGGCCAAGGCGGTCAGGGCAGCCGCGAAGGCCGCCTCGACGGGCGCCGCGATGAGCGAGGCCGAGGCCATGGCCGGGCCGACGGCGAACGCGACCTCGGCCGGCGCCCCACCGTACCCGGTGCCTGCGCCCTTCGCCCCCGAGCCCGCCGAGGACGGCGACCTCTACGACTTCCTCCCGGCCGACGACCCGCACAGCACCCCGTACGACTCCCCGGACGCCACCCTGCACGGCGACGTGTACGCGTCGGCCTGGCAGCACGACGACCTCTCCCGCGCCTCCCGCTGGGCGGCCCTGCGCGAGGCCGCGACGGCTCCGGAGAGCCACGAGCCGGACCTCCTGCCCGACCGGCCCCCACCGCCGGAGCCACCGAGCTGACCCGTCACCGAGGTGTCGCCGAGGCGCCCCCGGCGACGTGTGCCGGCTCCTGTCAGCTGTTGCCGATGTCAGGTGTTGCCGACGCCCAGCATCCCCCGCAGCCCCTTCGGCAGAAGCTGGTCGCAGGACTGCTTGGCCTCGTGGGTGAGGGCGTCGCCGACGCAGGTGTAGTAGTCGCGGTAGACCAGCTGGACGGCGAAGACCGAGCCCACCAGGGTCAGGGTCAGGCAGGCCGCGAGCAGGCCGCCGATGGCCGCCGTCGTCTGCGGCCGGGGGCCCTGGGCCGGGCCGGGTGCGGCCGGTGCGGCGGGTGTGTCCGGGTCGGCGGGGCGGGGCTTGGCACGCAGGGCGCTGATGCCCCAGTACAGGGAGAGCGAGCCGAGCAGCAGGGCGATGTACGTCCAGCCGAACAGCACGAAGAAGACGCCCCACATGCCGGACAGCAGCGCGTACCGGGCGCGCCGCTGGTTGGGGTCCGTCGGGTCCCAGCGCATACGGGATCCGCCCGGACCCGGGCTCTCGGGGCCGCCGCCGGGCCGCTCGCCGAAGCCGCCGGGGGAGCGGCCGGGCTGCTGGTCGCTCCACTGGCCGCCCCACGGGCCGCCGCCGCGCGGGCCGCCCGCCGGGCCGGAGTCCGCGGAGCCCGTAGAGCCTGCGGAGCCCTCAGGGTGCCGCGGCTGCCACGGCTGGTCGGGGCTGCCCTCCGGAGGCGGTGCGAACGGGTTGTCGTCCTGCTGCCGGCCGCCGCGTCCGTCGCCGGTGCCGTCGCCGTCGCGCGGGGCCTCGGGCGGCGAGGCCGGCCGCTCCCGGAGCAGCACGGCACCACGCGCGCCTCCCCGGGCGGGGGGCGAAGGGAACGTGAGGAGTCGCAGGCTGCGATCGGGCATCAAAAGAGCGTCTTCCCCTAGGTGAATACGGCTGTCGCACATGAGCTTCCACCCCGTCAACGCACCGCGTGACGACCGCGTTCCCGAGGCTGTCTCTCCTTGATTCCCTGCGAACGCTACCTTCCGGCCACGCCCCCGTCCCGTGGGGGCCTCCCGGAGTGCCGGTATCGTTGCTGGCGGTCGGCCGCTTCGTAGACTTCCCCGTATACGGGGGCGCGAAGCATTCGTACGACTGTACAAACCGCCGGCCGGACAGACGGTCGGCACCATCGCTTTTCGAGAAAGGGCCCCATCGTGGCCGCCACCCCCCCTGGCCCCGCGGTCAAGCGCCTTGTCGTGCTGGTCTCCGGATCCGGCACCAATCTGCAGGCGCTCCTGGACGAGATCGAGCGCACCGGAGCCGAGTCGTACGGCGCGCGGATCGTCGCCGTCGGGGCCGACCGCGACGGCATCGAGAGCCTGGCCCGTGCCGAGCGGGCCGGGCTCGCGACGTTCGTGCGGAAGGTGAAGGACTACGGCAGCCGGGAGGAGTGGGACGCGGCCCTCGCCGAGGCGGTGGCGTCGTACGAGCCCGACCTCGTGGTCTCCGCCGGGTTCATGAAGATCGTCGGCAAGGAATTCCTCGCGCGGTTCGGCGGCCGGTTCGTCAACACCCACCCGGCCCTGCTGCCGAGTTTCCCGGGGGCTCACGGCGTGCGCGACGCGCTCGCGTACGGCGCCAAGGTCACCGGCTGCACCGTCCACTTCGTCGACGACGGTGTCGACACCGGGCCGATCATCGCCCAGGGCGTGGTCGAGGTCCGGGACGAGGACGACGAGAGCGCGCTGCACGAGCGCATCAAGGAAGTCGAGCGAAGGCTGCTCGTCGAGGTCGTGGGGCGGATCGCCCGGCACGGCCATCGCATTGAGGGACGAAAGGTAGTTATCCAGTGACCGCCACCGCCGAGAGCACCAAGCGGCCCATCCGACGCGCGCTCGTCAGCGTCTACGACAAGACCGGGCTGGAAGACCTCGCGCGCGGGCTGCACGAGGCCGGCGTGGAGCTGGTCTCCACCGGGTCCACGGCCGGCCGGATCGCCGCCGCCGGTGTCCCCGTCACCAAGGTCGAGGAGCTGACCGGCTTCCCCGAGTGCCTGGACGGCCGGGTCAAGACCCTGCACCCGAAGGTGCACGCGGGCATCCTGGCCGACCTGCGCCTGGACAGCCACCGCGAGCAGCTCGCCGAGCTGGGCGTGGAGCCGTTCGACCTCGTCGTCGTCAACCTCTACCCGTTCCGTGAGACCGTCGCCTCCGGCGCCTCGGACGACGAGTGCGTGGAGCAGATCGACATCGGCGGCCCCTCGATGGTCCGCGCCGCCGCCAAGAACCATCCGTCCGTGGCCGTGGTGACGAGCCCCGAGCGCTACGCCGACGTCCTCGCCGCCGCCCAGGCCGGCGGTTTCGACCTCGCCACCCGCCGGCGGCTGGCCGCCGAGGCCTTCCAGCACACCGCCGCCTACGACGTGGCCGTCGCCTCCTGGTTCGCCTCGTCCTACGCCCCCGCCGACGAGTCGGGCTTCCCGGACTTCCTCGGCGCCACGTTCGAGCGCGCGCACACCCTGCGCTACGGCGAGAACCCGCACCAGCCCGCCGCGCTGTACGTCACCGCCGACGGCACCGGTCTCGCGCAGGCCGAGCAGCTGCACGGCAAGGAGATGTCGTACAACAACTACACGGACACGGACGCAGCCCGCCGTGCCGCGTACGACCACGACGAGCCCTGTGTCGCGATCATCAAGCACGCGAACCCCTGCGGCATCGCGACCGGCGCGGACGTCGCCGAGGCGCACCGCAAGGCGCACGCCAGCGACCCGCTGTCCGCGTTCGGCGGCGTCATCGCCGTCAACCGGCCGGTCAGCAAGGAGATGGCCGAGCAGGTCGCGGAGATCTTCACTGAGGTCATCGTCGCCCCGGACTACGAGGACGGGGCCCTGGAGGCCCTCACCACGAAGAAGAACATCCGTGTGCTCAAGGCCCCGAACGGCCCGTGCAACCGGGTGGAGGCCAAGCAGATCGACGGCGGCCTGCTGCTCCAGGAGACCGACCGCCTCCAGGCCGACGGCGACGACCCGGCCAACTGGACGCTCGCCAGCGGCGAGGCCCTCTCCGCCGAGGAGCTGAAGGAGCTGGCCTTCGCCTGGAAGGCCTGCCGTGCCGTCAAGTCCAACGCGATCCTGCTCGCCAAGGACGGCGCCTCCGTCGGCGTCGGCATGGGCCAGGTCAACCGCGTCGACTCCTGCAAGCTGGCCGTCGAGCGGGCGGGCGAGGAGCGGGCGCGCGGCTCCTACGCGGCCTCCGACGCCTTCTTCCCCTTCCCCGACGGCCCCGGGATCCTCATCGCGGCCGGCGTGCGGGCGATCGTCCAGCCGGGCGGCTCGATCCGCGACGAGCAGGTGATCGAGGCGGCGAAGGAGGCCGGCGTGACCATGTACTTCACGGGCACGCGCCATTTCTTCCACTGAGCGGCTGAGTCCCTGAGTGCCTGAGCACCTCACGTACGCCTGAGCGTCGCACACAACGGAAGCGGCCTCCGGTTCCCCCTCGCGGGGGCCGGAGGCCGCTTCCGTTTTTCCGTCCAGTGCCCAGGGCGGCGGATCAGCCCTGGTTGCGGATGACGATCGAGCCGCAGATCTTGTCGGCGAACGTCTGGCGCTTGGCGTCCCACGCCGGCCACAGGTAGCCGAGGTAACAGGGCAGGCCGTCCACGATGTGCGCCAGCTGGCGCACGAACGCCATGCCGCCGCCGAGCGGCTGCCCCGTCTCCTCCTTGAGGGTGCGGATGTTCAGCGCCTTCTTGCCGACGGTCTGGCCGGTCTTGCCCTCCATGATCACCTGCCAGACGAACAGGCCGACCAGGCCGATGAAGCCGATGAGCGAGAGGATCGGGGTGTTCTTGCCCACGGCGATGAGGATGTAGGGCACCGCGTACACGAGCATGTCGACCAGCCGCGCGAGGAAGCGCTGACCCCAGTTGGCGTACGACGGCTGCGCCCCGTACCCCTGCTGCGGGTAGCCCGGGTAACCCGGCTGCTGCGGGTAGCCGTAACCCTGCTGCGGGGGCACGCCCTGCGGGGCCTGCGGGTGGCCGGGCTGCTGCTGCGGGTAGCCGTAACCCTGCTGCGGGTCCTGGGGCTGACCGTAAGGGGAGTTGGGCGAGCCGAAACTCATGGCGGATTCCTCCGATTTGCCTGCGGGGACGACGCGGAAGGCACGGAGGAACGTCACACATCGAGCGGTTTGCCCCCCACCGGACCGCGATACTGCGCCGTTCATCGTTATGGAGAGTCAAGTCGTTGTCCAGCCGGATTCGAGAGGTGTTGTGCAAGTGCAACATCAACGATCACCGGCGGACATCCGGGACGCGGCGGTGACATGACAGCGGCGGTCCGGCGGGACCCCGGATTGGAACCCGGGGCCCGTCATCCGCGAGGATGGTGTCATGACCGCCCAGATTCTCGATGGCAAGGCCACCGCAGCCGCGATCAAGTCCGATCTGACCGCCCGCGTGGCGGCGCTGAAGGAGAAGGGCATCACGCCCGGCCTCGGCACGATCCTCGTCGGGGACGACCCCGGCAGCCAGAAGTACGTCGCCGGCAAGCACCGCGACTGCGCCCAGGTCGGCATCGCCTCCATCCAGCGCGAACTGCCCGCCACGGCGACCCAGGAGGAGATCGAGGCCGTCGTCCGCGAGCTGAACGAGGACCCGGCCTGCACCGGCTACATCGTCCAGCTCCCGCTGCCCAAGGGCATCGACGAGAACCGGATCCTGGAGCTGATGGACCCGGACAAGGACGCGGACGGCCTGCACCCGATGAACCTGGGCCGGCTCGTCCTCAACGAGCCCGCCCCGCTGCCCTGCACCCCCAACGGCATCCTCGCCCTGCTGCGCGCCTACGGCGTGGAGACCAAGGGGGCCGAGGTCGTGGTCGTCGGCCGCGGTGTGACCATCGGGCGCTCGATGCCGCTGCTGCTCACCCGGCGCAGCGAGAACGCCACCGTGACGCAGTGCCACACCGGCACCCGTGACCTGGCCTACCACCTGAAGAAGGCCGACATCATCATCGCGGCGGCCGGCTCCGCGCACCTGATCCGCGCCGAGGACATCAAGCCGGGCGCGGCCGTCCTGGACGTCGGTGTCTCCCGCAACGCCGAGGGCAAGATCGTCGGTGACGTCCACCCGGGCGTGACCGAGGTGGCCGGCTGGATCTCCCCGAACCCCGGCGGAGTGGGCCCGATGACGCGTGCCGAACTGCTGGTCAACGTGGTCGAGGCGGCGGAGCGCAGTGCCGGCTGAGGACACCCGCCACAGCGCGGGACCGGCCGCCTCCGGCACCTCCGGCACCACCGGGGGCGCACGGCGGCCCACCCGCCGCTTCCCGCTGCTCACCAAGGACACCGCGCGCCCCGAGGGCGGCGGCCGGGCCGCCCGCGGCGACGCCCCGGCGCCCGCCCGGCAGTGGCCCATGCTGGTCGTGCTGGCCACGGCCGGCCTCGGCCTGCTGCTGACCGCGTTCGACCTTTTCCGCGTCGGCACCATGCTGGTCGGCATCGCCCTGCTGGCCGCGGCGGTCATGCGCTGGATACTGCCCAGCGTCGGCATGCTCGCCGTCCGCTCGCGGTTCACGGACATCGTCACCTGCGGCATATTGGGCCTGGTGATTGTCCTGCTCGCGCTGATGGCCCAGCCCAAGCCGTGGCTGGTCATCCCGTTCCTCAAGGGCACCCTGCACGTCACCCTCACCACGAAGTAGCGGCGCGCATTCCCGTCGCCCCAGGTGGGCGGCGTCCCGCCCCCTCCCCCGAGCCGGGGCGGGCCGCCGGTGTTCACCCTTCCCTGCTGTGAAGTGCCTGTTCAATGCCTGTCCGCGCGCTGTGGCACGGAAGTGACCGTTCCGGCACGGTGTCCGTGCCCTGCCACAGACGTGCGCGCACTGTCGACGTCCGACAGTTCGGGGATTACCTTGCGAAGACACCGTAGAACCGGCCCAACGTGACGAAGGCCGCCCATTCCTGACGGTCCGGTGGATCCCGGGGCGAGGGGTGCGAGAGTTGCGGGCGGTGGGCGCGGTGGGGGCGGTGCGGGCGTGGTCGCGCGGTGTCGGGGGGCGAGGGGGAAGCGATGCCTCGGTGGAATGCGTTGCCGGACGAACTGGACCCACAGATCAAGGAGTTCACCGGCCTGCTGCGGCGGCTCGTGGACCGTGTCGGCCTGAACGCCGCGACGCTGGCCGCCCGCACCGGCTACAGCGAGAGCTCCTGGGAGCATTACCTGAACGGCCGGCTGCTCGCCCCCAAGGCCGCGGTCATCGCCCTCGCCGAGGTCACCGGCACATCTCCCGTCCACCTCACCACGCTGTGGGAACTGGCCGAACGCGCCTGGAACCGGGCGCAGGCGCAGGCGCAGACACAGACACATCCGCGGTCACAGGCCGCGGGCGGTGATTCCGGCAGCGGCGGATCCGGCAGGCGGCGGTTGACGATGGTTCTCGCGGGGCTTGGCGGAGTGCTCGTCATCGTTGCCGGAGTCTTCGTCTTCACCTATCACGGCGGCCGGGACGGGCGCGAGCGGGCAAAGCCGTCGCCCTCCGCGGCCGTGCGCACGCACGTGAAGTTGCCCGCCGGGGTCAGGTGCGCCGGCTCCGCCTGCACGGGCAAGGACGCGGAGGCCATGGGGTGCGGCGGTGATCTGGTGACCACCGCGAAGACCGCCACCGTCGGCACGGTCACCCTGGAGGTCCGTTACAGCAGGGTCTGCGGCGCGGCCTGGGGCCGGATCACCGGTGCCGCGTCGGGCGACCGGGTGGAGGTCACGGTCGGCACGGTCCGTCAGGCCGGTGACATCACCGCCGGCGGGGACACCGTCGCCTACACACCGATGGTCGCCGTCAAGGACGCCTCCGCGGCCAGGGCCTGCGCGATCCTGGCCTCCGGACGGACGGGATGCACGAACTAGAGTGCTGGAGAGCTGGAGAGCTGGAGAGCTAGAGCGCTGGAGAAGGAGAAAGGGATGTGCGAAGTAGGCAGATATGGCCCGGCAGGGTGTATCAGTTCGGGTGAAATTCCGGGGACACGGGCATGGGCCGCCGGATCCTGGGCACGCGAACGGTACCCCCACGGGAGTCCGGTCAGCCGGTACCCCACGGACGGCGGCCGTCCTCGTCTCTCCGTTTCCCGGACGGACAGGCGGCCGCCGTCTTCTCCGTCGAGGACCCGCCACAGGCCCGCCGAGGGCTCCCCGGACGCCCAGTGGGCGTCCGCCGCAAGATCCGGTCTGTGGGGTGAGCCACAGGACCCCCCGGACGTCTCGCATGCTGGTTGCGCGATAGCCTGACCGCTGGATTCTCTTGACGCCAAGAGATCGATCACCCGCCGGGGCAGTGACGCCCCACCGCCAGCTGTCATACGGAGAACGCCATGACCCGCACTCCCGTGAACGTCACCGTCACCGGCGCGGCCGGCCAGATCGGTTACGCCCTGCTCTTCCGCATCGCCTCCGGCCAGCTGCTCGGCGCGGACGTGCCGGTCAGGCTCCGCCTTCTGGAGATCACCCCGGCGCTGAAGGCCGCCGAGGGCACCGCCATGGAGCTGGACGACTGCGCGTTCCCGCTGCTCCAGGGCATCGACATCTCGGACGACCCGAACGTCGCCTTCGACGGCGCCAACGTGGCCCTCCTGGTCGGCGCCCGCCCCCGCACCAAGGGCATGGAGCGCGGTGACCTCCTGGAGGCCAACGGCGGCATCTTCAAGCCGCAGGGCAAGGCCATCAACGACCACGCCGCGGACGACATCAAGGTCCTCGTCGTCGGCAACCCGGCCAACACCAACGCCCTGATCGCCCAGGCCGCCGCCCCGGACGTCCCGGCCGAGCGCTTCACCGCGATGACCCGCCTGGACCACAACCGCGCGCTGACCCAGCTCGCGAAGAAGACGGGCTCGACGGTCGCCGACATCAAGCGTCTGACCATCTGGGGCAACCACTCCGCCACCCAGTACCCGGACATCTTCCACGCCACGGTCGCCGGCAAGAACGCCGCCGAGGTCGTGAACGACGAGAAGTGGCTGGCCGAGGACTTCATCCCGACCGTCGCCAAGCGCGGTGCCGCGATCATCGAGGCCCGTGGCGCGTCCTCCGCCGCGTCGGCCGCCAACGCCGCGATCGACCACGTCCACACCTGGGTCAACGGCACCGCCGAGGGCAACTGGACCTCCATGGGCATCCCGTCGGACGGCTCCTACGGCGTCCCGGAGGGCCTCATCTCCTCCTTCCCGGTCACCACGAAGGACGGCAAGTACGAGATCGTCCAGGGCCTGGACATCAACGAGTTCTCCCGCACCCGCATCGACGCGTCGGTGCAGGAGCTGGCGGAGGAGCGCGAGGCTGTTCGCGCGCTCGGCCTGATCTGAGAACGCGTGCGGCGGTGACGCCGTAGAGCATCGTGGGCCCCGCTCCGGTTTCCTCCGGAGCGGGGCCCACGGGCGTTTCGGCGGTCCTGACATGTGTGCCCTGAGGCGTACGTCCGTTTAATCGCCTTTCCTTCCGTTAATTCAGTGACCCGGCGCACTTTCGGCCGGCGAATGCGCATGCCCCTCCAAGGCCAGGGCAGGCGGTCACGGTCCCCGAGCGTGACCCGAAAGTGACGCAGGGGCACGGAACAGGAGCGGAAGGCAATACCGATCATGGCGGACAGAACGGAACGACAGGCCCAGGCGACCATCCACGCGGGAGGCGAGTGGCTGGAATCGATCTCCGGCGCGACGCGCGAGATCCTCGACCCCGCGGACGCCCGGCCGTTCGCCGTGGTGGCCGAGGGCGACGAGAAGGACGCCGAGCGCGCGGTGGGCGCCGCCCGGCAGGCGTTCGACCACGGCCCCTGGCCCGGCACCCCCGTCGCCGAGCGCGCCGCCCTGCTGCGCCGCGTCGCCGGCCTCCTCGTGCGCGACCGCGAAACCCTCGGCCGGCTGGAGGCCCAGGACGCGGGCAAGACCGTCGAGGAGGGCCGTATCGACATCGACTGTGTCGCCGACGCCTTCCGCTACTTCGCGGACCTGGTCGCCGCCGAGGCCCCCGGCCGGGTCGTCGACGCGGGCTCACCCGGCATCCACAGCGTCGTCGTGCACGAGCCGGTCGGCGTCTGCGCGCTGATCACCCCCTGGAACTACCCCCTCCTCCAGGCCAGCTGGAAGATCGCCCCGGCGCTCGCCGCCGGCAACACCTTCGTGATCAAGCCCAGCGAGATCACCCCGATGACCACCATCGCGCTGATCGGGCTGCTGGAGGAGGCCGGGCTGCCCGCCGGCGTCGCCAACGTCGTCACCGGCCCCGGCCACACCGTCGGCGCCCGGCTCGCCGGCCACCCCGACGTCGACCTGGTCTCCTTCACCGGCGGCCTGGCCAGCGGCGTCAAGGTCGCCCAGGCCGCCGCCCCGGGCGTCAAGAAGGTCGCCCTCGAACTCGGCGGCAAGAACCCCAACGTGGTCTTCGCCGACGCCTGCGCCACCGAGGAGGGCTTCGACACCGCCGTCGACCAGGCCCTCAACGCCGCGTTCATCCACAGCGGCCAGGTCTGCTCGGCCGGTGGCCGTCTGATCGTCGAGGAGTCGGTGCGCGAGCGCTTCGTCGCCGAACTCGCCCGCCGGGCCCGGAAGATCAGGCTCGGGCGCGGCACCGCCGACGGCGTCGAGTGCGGCCCGCTCGTCTCCGAACAGCAGCGCGCCAAGGTCGAGGCGTACGTCGCCTCCGCGCTCGCCGAGGGCGCGGTGCCGCGCAGCGGCGGCAAGCGGCCCGAACCGGCCGAGGACCGCCCGGAAACCGGCTACTTCTACGAGCCGACCGTCCTCGACGGATGCCACCGCGAGATGAAGGTCGTACGCGAGGAGGTCTTCGGACCGGTCCTCACCGTCGAGACCTTCCGCACCGAGGACGAGGCGGTGCGCCTCGCCAACGACACCGAGTACGGCCTCGCCGGCGCCGTCTGGACCGCCGACGCCGGCCGGGCCCGCCGTGTCGCCGCGCGCCTGCGCCACGGCACCGTCTGGATCAACGACTTCCACCCCTACCTGCCGCAGGCGGAGTGGGGCGGCTTCGGCAAGAGCGGCGTGGGCCGCGAGCAGGGGCCGACCGGGCTCGCCGAGTACCGCGAGACCAAGCACGTCTACCAGAACCTGGCGCCCAGGCCGGTGCGCTGGTTCACGGGCTGAGCCGCCCCCCTCGACCCCCACACGACGTCCCCCGCCTTTCTGCGACGTCCCACCCCCCTTTGGAGCACCACCCCATGGCCCCCACGCCCGAGACCACCCACACCTACGACTACGTCGTCATCGGCGGCGGCACGGCGGGCTCCGTCATCGCCGCCCGCCTCACCGAGGACCCCGACGTCACCGTCGCCGTCATCGAGGGCGGCCCCACCGACGTCGACCGCGACGACGTGCTGACCCTGCGCCGCTGGATGGGCCTGCTCGGCGGCGACCTCGACTACGACTACCCCACGGTCGAGCAGCCCCGCGGCAACTCCCACATCCGGCACAGCCGCGCCCGCGTCCTCGGCGGCTGCTCCTCGCACAACACCCTGATCTCGTTCAAGCCGCTGCCGTCCGACTGGGACGAGTGGGAGGAGGCCGGGGCCAAGGGCTGGGGCGCCGTCCCCATGGAGGCCTACTTCGCGCGCCTCCTCAACAACGTCGTCCCCGTGGACGAGAAGGACCGCAACGCCATCGCCCGGGACTTCGTGGACGCCGCGCAGTCCGCGCTCGGCGTGCCCCGCGTCGAGGGCTTCAACAAGAAGCCGTTCACCGAGGGCGTCGGCTTCTTCGACCTCGCCTACCACCCCGAGAACAACAAGCGCTCCTCCGCCTCCGTCGCCTACCTGCACCCGGTGATGGGCCGGCGCCCCAACCTCCACATCCTGCTGGAGACCTGGGCGTACAGGCTGGAGCTGGACGGCACCCGCGCCGAGGGCGTCCACGTGCGCACCAAGGACGGCGAGGAACTGCTGATCCGCGCCCGCGACGAGGTCGTCCTGTGCGCGGGCGCCGTCGACTCCCCGCGCCTGCTGATGCACTCGGGCATCGGACCCCGCGAGGACCTGGAGGCGCTCGGCATCCCCGTCGTGCACGACCTTCCGGGCGTCGGCGAGAACCTGCTCGACCACCCCGAGTCGGTCATCGTCTGGGAGACCGACGGGCCGATACCGGAGAACTCCGCGATGGACTCCGACGCGGGCCTGTTCGTGCGCCGCGACCCCGAACACGCGGGCCCGGACCTGATGTTCCACTTCTACCAGATCCCGTTCACGGACAACCCGGAGCGACTGGGCTACGAGCGGCCCGAGTTCGGCGTCTCGATGACCCCCAACATCCCCAAGCCGAAGAGCCGCGGCCGCCTCTACCTGACCAGCGCCGACCCGTCCGTGAAACCCGCCCTGGACTTCCGCTACTTCACCGACGAGGACGACTACGACGCGCAGACCCTCGTCGACGGCATCCGCATCGCCCGCGAGATCGCCAGGACCGAACCGCTCGCCGGCTGGCTCAGGCGCGAAGTGGCCCCCGGCCCCGAGATCGTGGGTGACGAGGAGCTGAGCGAGTACGCCCGCAAGGCCGCGCACACCGTCTACCACCCCGCCGGCACCTGTCGGACGCGGCCTCCGGCCCGGCCGTCCGCCCGGCGACCTCGGGGTGAGCGGGCACATCGGCTGGTTCGTCCCGACGTACCTGGCCAGGCAGCACCCGGACATCACCGACTGGCGGAACCTGAACAAGTACGCCTCGCTCTTCCGCACCCCGGAGAGCGGCGGCAAGGGCCAGCTGATGGACGGCTCCCCGTCCTACGTCACCAACGACAAGGCGCTGGTGGACAACCTGAAGCTGGACTACCAGGTCGTCTTCGCCGGTTCCGAGGCGGCGCAGATCACCCAGATGAAGCAGTTCGCCAAGGACAGGAAGCCCTTCCTCACCCACTGGTACTCGCCCCAGTGGCTGTTCAGGAAGGTCCCGATGACGGAGGTGAAGCTGCCGGCGTACAAGGACGGCTGCGACGTGGACGCGGCCAAGGTCGCCTGCGCCTACCCGCACACCCCGCTGCAGAAGTACCTCAACGCCGACTTCGCGCAGTCCGGCGGCAAGGCGGCGGCCTTCCTGAGGAAGTTCCGGTGGACGACGGACGACCAGAACGAGGTCTCCCTGATGATCGCCGACCAGAAACTCAGGCCGCAGGAGGCCGCGAAGAAGTGGGTGGACAGCCACCGGTCCACATGGAAGCAGTGGCTGTCCTGACCGGGTTCAGCCCCGCGGCCCGCCCCCGGTCTCCCGCAGCCCGTCCGTGGCCTCCCGCATCCCGTCCGTGGTCTCCCGCAGCCCGGCCGCGATCTCCCGCAGCGCGGCCGTGGCCGCCCGCTGGAGTCCCGGCCCGAACGTGACGCGGGTGGCCCCGAGTTCGCCGAGTTCGGCGGGCGAGGGGCCCTCGCCGTCCAGCCGGGCCGCCATGTTCACCGGGCCCTGGATGCCCGACCGCAGCAGCGGCAGGACGGCGGTCGGCGCCAGGATCGGGTAGACGCAGTCGGCGCCCGCCGCCACGTACAGCGCGGCCCGCTCGATCGCCCGCTCCGGATCGCCGTCGCCGTGCAGGAACGTGTCGATCCGGGCGTTGACGAAGAGCCGGCCGGCGGCGGCCGAGCGGACCTCGGCGAGGAACTCGGCCTGCTCACGCGGGTCCTTCAGGACACCCCCGGCGGAGTCCTCCAGGTTGCACCCCACGGCCCCCGCCTCCAGCAGCCGCTCCACCAGCTCCTTGGGCGCGAGCCCGTACCCGCCCTCGACGTCCGCCGACACGGGCACGTCCACCGCGCGCGTGATCCGGGCCACCGCCGCGAACATCTCGCCGGCCGGGGTCGCCCCGTCCTCGTAGCCGAGACAGGCGGCCACGCCCGCGCTCGGCGTGGCCAGCGCCGGGAACCCGGCCGCCACGAACACCCGGGCGCTCGCCGCGTCCCAGGGCCCCGGCAGGACGAGAGGATCCCCCTGGACGCGCCCTCGGTGCAGGGCGCGGAACAGGTCCGCCCCGGTCACCGATGCCGGCCCGGCTGGTAGTGGCCGGGGACCATACGGGTGCTCACGCCGAAGCGGTTCCAGGCGTTGATCACCGTGATCGCGGCGATCAGCCGGGACAGCTCGGCCTCGTCGAACTGCTCGGCCGCCCTCGCGTACACCTCGTCGGGCACGAAGCCGTCGGTCAGGACGGTGATCGCCTCGGTCAGCTCGATCGCCGCCAGCTCCTTGTCCGTGTAGAAGTGCCGCGACTCCTCCCACGCGCTCAGCTGCACGATCCGCTCCACGCTCTCGCCGGCCGCGAGGGCGTCCTTGGTGTGCATGTCGAGGCAGAACGCGCAGTGGTTGATCTGCGAGGCGCGGATCTTCACCAGCTCGTACAGCTTGGGGTCCAGGCCCTGCCGGGCGGCGCCGTCCAGGCGGACCATCGCCTTGTAGACCTCGGGCGCGTGCTCGGTCCAGGCCAGCCGGGGGGCGTGTTCGGGGGCGTACTCGACGGTTTCCTGTGCTGTGCTCATGCCTCGACCCTAGGCACGGGAAAGCCCAGGAGTATGGTCCATTTCCATGGCGAGACCATGGGCCGCTTTCGGGGTCGACCTCCACCTGGAACCCGCCGGGACCAGCGGGTTGCGGCGCGGTCTGACCGACGCGCTGCGCGACGCGGCCCGCACCGGCCGGCTCGCCCCCGGCACCCGGCTGCCCTCCTCCCGCTCCCTCGCCGCCGACCTCGGCATCGCCCGCAACACCGTCGCCGAGGCCTACGCCGACCTGGTCGCCGAGGGCTGGCTCACCGCCCGCCAGGGCTCCGGCACCCGGGTCGCCGACCGGGCCGTGCCCGCGCCGTCGGCTCCCGAACCGGCACCACGGCGCCGCGAACCGGGCGCCCCCGTCCACAGCCTCATCCCCGGCAGCCCCGACCTCGCCGCGTTCCCGCGCACCGAGTGGCTCAAGGCCGCCCGCCGCGCCCTGGCCACGGCCCCCTTCCAGGCCCTCGGCTACGGCGACCCGCGCGGCACCCGCGAACTGCGCACCGCCCTCGCCGGCTATCTCGCCCGCGCCCGGGGCGTCCGGGCCGACCCCGGGTCGATCGTGATCACCGCGGGTTTCTCGCACGCGCTGCGGATCCTCGGCACGATGCTGCGGGCGCGCGGCGTGCGGACGGTGGCGGTGGAGTCGTACGGGCTCGACGACCACCGGGCGCTGCTGCGCGCCGCCGGACTGACGACACCCGCGCTGCCGTACGACCGGCTCGGCACGGACACCGGCGCGCTGACCGGCCAGGGCGCGGTCCTCCTGACCCCCGCCCACCAGTTCCCGATGGGCGTGCCGCTGCACCCCGACCGGCGCACCGCCGTCGTGGACTGGGCGCGGCGGACCGGCGCACTGGTCCTGGAGGACGACTACGACGGCGAGTTCCGCTACGACCGCCAGCCCGTCGGCGCGCTCCAGGGCCTCGCCCCCGACCGGGTCGTCCACCTCGGCACCACCAGCAAGTCCCTCGCTCCCGGGCTGCGGCTCGGCTGGATGGTCGTGCCGTCGCCCCTGCTGGACGAGGCGGTCGCGGCCAAGGGCCGGATCGACACCTGCGGTGTGCTGGACCAGCTGACCCTGGCCGAGTTCATCACCTCCGGCGCCTACGACCGCCACGTCCGCTCCGCCCGCCTGCGCTACCGCCGGCGCCGCGACGCCCTGACCGCCGCCGTCGCCGACCGCGCCCCCGAGATCCGCGTCAGCGGCATCGCCGCCGGCCTCCACGTCCTCCTCGGCCTGCCCCCGGGCACCGAATCCTCCGTGATCCAGGCCGCCGCCTGGCAGGGCCTCGCCCTCCAGGGCCTCTCCGCCCACCGCCACGAACAGGCCGTCGCCGAACCGCTGGACGCCCTGGTCGTCGGCTACGGAACCCCACCGGACAGCGCCTGGGCGGCAACACTTGAGGCACTGTGCCGGGTACTGCCCTGACCCCCGAACGAAATCACCGCCGGCGTCAACGAGCCGAAAGCGGCGCGGAGAACCGCGCGCCCAGCCACCCACGCCCACCGCACCTCACCCGGCGCCCCGCAGGCGAAATCACCGCCGGCGTCAGCGAGCCCGAAGGGGCGCGGGGAACTGCGCGACCAGCCACCCACGCCCCGCACCCGCCCACCGCACCTCACCCCCGTGCCCCGTAGGCGAACACCCCGCGGACCTCAGCGCACCGCCTCGTCCGCCGCCCCCACCGGCGCCTCCCCGAACCGTGCCAGCGCCAGCGCTCCGGCCACCGCGACGGCGAAGCCGAGCGCGGCCAGCCAGGTGAGGCCATCCCTGGTCCGGTCGCCGAGCCAGACCACCCCGACCGCCGCCGGACCGATCGTCTCGCCGATCACCATGCCGGCCGTCGCCGTCGTCACCGAGCCGCGCTGCAGGGCGGAGGTCAGCAGCACGAAGGCGGCGGCGCCGCCGACGAGGAGGGCGTAGGACGCCGGGTTGGTGAGCAGGCCGGACGGGCGCAGCGAGTCGATCAGACGGACCGAGACCTCCACCACCCCGAACCCGAAACCGGCACCCAGACCCAGCAGCAGCGCCCGCAGCCGCCCGGACAGCCGCCCGCCCAGCAGCGCGAGCACCAGCATGCCGACCGCCGTGGCGAGCATCGCCCACTTCAGGGCCCCCGACCCCGCCACGTCCCCCTCCGGGCCCGACGCCAGCCCCAGCATCGCGAGCCCGGCGCAGACCACGCCCACCGCACCCCACTCGGTCCCGCTGAGCCGCACCCGCAGCAGTCGCGCCGCGACCACCGCCGTCACGGCCAGACTCGACGCCAGGGCCGCGCCGACCGCGTAGATCGGAAGCGAGCGCAGCGCCGCGATCTGGAACAGGAAGCCGAGACCGTCCAGCGCGAGCCCGGTCAGATACCGCCACTGCCGCACCGCCCGCAGCAGCAGCGCCGCCTCGCCGCCCCCGCCCGTACCCGCCGCCCGCGCGGCCATCGCCTGCAACACCGTCGCCGTACCGAAGCAGACCGCCGCCCCGAGCGCGCACACCATTCCAAACAGCACGAAGCGACTGTAGGGGAGCCGGAGAACGCGGGGTCCCCCGTACGGACAATCACACCGGTCTCTAGGCTGGCCGACGCACACCGCAGCACATCCGACGGGGGAGACACCGATGGCGCCCGCACACCCACAGATACGCAGGCAACTGCGTTCCACCACGGTCGTCCTCGGCGGCATGGGCCTGCTCGCCGCCGCCCTGACCGCCTGCTCGTCCGACCCGGACAAGCGCTGCGTCGACCGGGGCAGCTACAACCTCGCCAAGGGCTACAAGGTCGTCTCCGACAAGAACTGCAGGTCGGCGAAGGCATACGTGAACAGCGACTGGTACTACGGCGGAAAGAAGAAGGGCTCCTGGGTCGACGGCGGCTCCTTCGTCAAGCCCCGCTCCGGCTCGGGCAGTTCCTCCGGCAGCAGCCACCACGGCGTCCACCGCGGCGGCTTCGGCGGCGGCCACGGCAGCTCCGGCGGCTGACCGGGGACTGGGCACCGGGGACTGGGCACCGGGAACTGGGCACCGGGAACTGGGCACCGGGAACTGGGAACCGAGCGGACACGGACACCGTCGCATGGAACGCCGTATCACCACCCCCCGCCCCGGCTGGCAGCAGACCGTCGAGGAACAGGGGCTCATCTATCCCCTGACCCGCCACCCCGACGACTCCCTGCGCCCCTACTGGGACGAGAGCGCCTACTACGTCTTCTCCCTGGAGGAGATCGAGGCTCTGGAGGAGACCGTCGAGGAACTGCACCGCATGTGCCTCACGGCCGCCGGGCACATCGTCACCACCGGCCGCCTCGCCGACCTCGGCATCACCGACCCGCGCGTCGCCGAGGCCGTCGCCGAGGCCTGGCACCGGCGCGCCGAACTCCCCTCCGTCTACGGCCGTTTCGACCTCCGCTACGACGGCACCGGTCCGGCGAAACTGCTGGAGTACAACGCCGACACCCCCACCTCGCTCGTGGAGGCCGCCTCCCCGCAGTGGTTCTGGATGGAGGAGCGCTTCCCCGGCGCCGACCAGTGGAACTCCCTGCACGAACGCCTGGTCGACGCCTGGCGGAAGCAGGCCGCCCTGCTCCCGCCCGGCAGCCCCCTGCACTTCGCGCACTCCGCCGTCGACGAACTCGGCGAGGACCTGATGACGGTCGCCTATCTGAAGGAGACCGCCGAACAGGCGGGCCTTCAGACCGACTGGATCTCCATGGAGGAGATCGGCTGGGACACCCTCTCCGGCCGCTTCGTCGACAACCAGCTCCGGTTCATCCGCGCCGTCTTCAAGCTGTACCCCTGGGAGTGGCTCACCACGGACGCCTTCGCCGGGCACGTCCTGGACACGCTCGACAACGGCGGCGGCACCGGCTCCACGATGTGGATCGAGCCCGCCTGGAAGATGCTGCTCAGCAACAAGGCCCTGCTGGCGATCCTCTGGGAGCTGTACCCCGGCCACCCCAGCCTGCTGCCCGCCTACCTGGACGGCCCGCGCGAGCTGGCGGGGACGGCCGGATACGTCGCCAAGCCCCTGCTCGGCCGGGAGGGCGCGGGCGTCACCGTGCACGAGCCCGGCGCCCCGGCCGTCCTGCGGGACGAGCCCTGCTGCTACCAGCGACTCGCGCCGCTCCCGGCCTTCGACGGCAACCACGTCGTCCTCGGCGCCTGGGTCGTCCAGGACGAGTCGGCGGGCCTCGGCATCCGCGAGTCCTCGGGCCTGATCACCGACGAGTACGCCCGCTTCCTGCCACACGGGATCCTCTGAACCCCCTCTTCAACTCTCCGGGCCCTTCGAAGCGACTCTCCGGGCCCTCTGAGCCCCCTCCGAGCCTTCTCAACCCTCTGACCGGCCGGTTTTCGCCCGCATGGTGGACGTCCGGCCGAGTCCGCCCGGCGTGGCCGGTAGGCTGGCCGCGGGCCGTGACTGGCGCGCTGGGATGGGACGGACCATCGGGGAGCGGCCCGGTGGGAATCAGTGCCGTGCGCCTGGGCCGAACGTGAACGCTGTACGCACACCGTCCGGAGGTCCCCATGCCAGAGCAGCAGCCTCTCTCCAGCGAGTCCACCGCCTTCCGCGCCGCCCTCGACGTCATCCGCGCCGTCGAACCGCGGGTCGCCGACGCCATCGGCCAGGAGGTGCACGACCAGCGCGAGATGCTCAAGCTGATCGCCTCCGAGAACTACGCCTCCCCGGCCACGCTGCTCGCGATGGGCAACTGGTTCAGCGACAAGTACGCCGAGGGCACAGTCGGCCGCCGCTTCTACGCCGGCTGCCGCAACGTCGACACCGTCGAGTCCCTCGCCGCCGAGCACGCCAAGGCCCTCTTCGGTGCCCAGCACGCCTACGTCCAGCCGCACTCCGGCATCGACGCCAACCTCGTCGCCTTCTGGGCCGTCCTCGCCCAGCGCGTGGAGGCCCCCGCGCTGGAGAAGGCCGGCGTCCGCCAGGTCAACGAGCTGACCGAGGCCGACTGGGCCGAGCTGCGCCAGGCCTTCGGCAACCAGCGCATGCTCGGCATGTCCCTGGACGCCGGCGGCCACCTCACCCACGGCTTCCGCCCGAACATCTCCGGCAAGATGTTCGACCAGCGCTCCTACGGCACCGACCCGGTCACCGGCCTGATCGACTACGAGGCGCTGCGCGACCAGGCCCGTGACTTCAAGCCCCTGATCATCGTCGCGGGCTACTCGGCGTACCCCCGGCTGGTGAACTTCCGGATCATGCGCGAGATCGCCGACGAGGTCGGCGCGACCCTCATGGTCGACATGGCCCACTTCGCGGGCCTGGTCGCGGGCAAGGTCCTGACCGGCGACTTCGACCCGGTCCCGCACGCCCAGATCGTCACCACGACGACCCACAAGTCGCTGCGCGGCCCGCGCGGCGGCATGGTCCTGTGCGACGACTCCCTCAAGGACCAGGTCGACCGCGGCTGCCCGATGGTCCTCGGCGGCCCGCTCCCGCACGTCATGGCCGCGAAGGCCGTCGCCCTCGCCGAGGCCCGGCAGCCCTCCTTCCAGGACTACGCCCAGCGCATCGTCGACAACTCCCGCGCCCTCGCCGAGGGCCTCATGCGGCGCGGTGCCACCCTGGTCACCGGCGGCACGGACAACCACCTCAACCTGATCGACGTGGCCGGCTCCTACGGTCTCACCGGCCGCCAGGCCGAGGCGGCGCTGCTCGACTCCGGCATCGTCACCAACCGCAACGCCATCCCGGCCGACCCGAACGGCGCCTGGTACACCTCCGGCATCCGCATCGGCACCCCGGCGCTGACCACGCGGGGTCTCGGCACCGCGGAGATGGACGAGGTCGCCGGTCTCATCGACCGCGTCCTCACCACCACCGAGCCGGGCACCACCAAGTCGGGCGCCCCGTCCAAGGCGTCGCACGTCCTGGACGAGAAGGTCGCCGAGGAGATCGCCCAGCGGGCGACCGACCTCGTGGCGGGCTTCCCGCTCTACCCGGAGGTCGACCTGGGCTGAGCGCCCACACCTTCCAGGCGGCGATCAGAGGTCGATCAGCTGCTGACGCGGTCCCTCCCGCGGCGGGCCGGCACCGTGCCGGCCCGCCGCGCGGCGTATCAGGAACCCCGCGGCGACCCCGACCAGCAGGCCGGGCACCGCCCACCGGACACCGTCCGGCACCCGCCCCCGGTCCTTCGCCGCCGGCCGCGCGCCGGAACCCAGCAGACCCGCACGGTCCAGTCGCCGGAACACCTCCTGCGGGGCCCGATGCCAGCGGATGTCGTCGTCCACCACGTCCGGCGAGGGGTCCGAACGCACCCAGGCGGTACCGTCGGCCGCGACGAACAGCTGGTCCTGCCGTTCCATGGCGACGTCCCCGCCCGGCGCCCGCCGCGTCTGCGGCCAGCCCCCGACGCCCGTCAGACCCCACAGGACCGTGACGCGCACCGCCGGATACCGCCCGTCGGTCCAGGCCCGCGGCACCGGCTCCGTGCCCACGGAGGCCGGCTGCAGCAACTGCCGGAAGCGGGCGAAGTCCGGCTCACCGGAGCGCAGCGTCCGTGTCCGCCCGGTGTCGCCCGAGACGACCAGCGCCAGATCGGGCCCGTCACCGGCGGCCCGGGGCGCGGCGGACGCCGGCGGAGCGACGACCAGCGCCACGGACGCCACCAGCGCCGACCACGCCACCAGCCCTGGCCACGCCACCAGTGACGGCCGCCACGGCACGAGCCGGGCGAGCCACGCCACCACGCGTCCGCCACCCCGCCCACTCGGCCCACCCCGCCCACTCGGCCCACCCCGCCCACTCGGCCCACCGCGCGACCCCATGATTCCCCCTCCGCGTTCTCATCCTCGGCACACCGCACCCCTTGGTACACCGCCCGTGCCCCATCGGTACCCATCACGTCGCGGCCAGTTCCGGATCGGGTCCGGACACCTGAGAGAATGGTGAGCATGGCCTCTGATCGACCCCGCGTGCTCTCCGGCATCCAGCCCACCGCCGGCTCGTTCCACCTCGGCAACTACCTCGGCGCCGTCCGCCAGTGGGTGGCCCTGCAGGAGTCCCACGACGCCTTCTACATGGTCGTCGACCTGCACGCCATCACGGTTCCGCAGGACCCGGCCGAGCTGCGCGCCAACACCCGGCTGGCAGCGGCCCAGTTGCTGGCCGCCGGCCTGGACCCGGACCGCTGCACCCTCTTCGTGCAGAGCCATGTCCCCGAGCACGCCCAGCTCGCCTGGATCATGAACTGCCTCACCGGCTTCGGCGAGGCCAGCCGCATGACCCAGTTCAAGGACAAGTCCGCCAAGCAGGGCGCCGACCGGGCGAGCGTCGGCCTGTTCACGTACCCGGTCCTCCAGGTCGCGGACATCCTGCTGTACCAGGCGAACGAGGTGCCGGTCGGCGAGGACCAGCGCCAGCACATCGAGCTGACCCGTGACCTGGCCGAGCGCTTCAACGGCCGGTTCGGGCAGACCTTCGTGGTCCCGTCGCCGTACATCCTCAAGGAGACGGCGAAGATCTACGACCTCCAGGACCCGTCGATCAAGATGAGCAAGTCGGCGTCCACGCCGAAGGGCCTGATCAACCTGCTCGACGAGCCGAAGACGACGGCCAAGAAGGTCAAGAGCGCCGTCACCGACACCGACACCGTGATCCGCTACGACGCGGAGAACAAGCCGGGCGTGTCGAACCTGCTCACCATCTACTCCACCCTCACCGGCACGTCGATCGCCGAGCTGGAGCGGGAGTACGAGGGCAAGATGTACGGCGCGCTCAAGACGGACCTCGCCGAGGTCATGGTCGAGTTCGTGACGCCGTTCCGGGAGCGCACCCAGCAGTACCTGGACGACCCCGAGACGCTGGACTCGGTCCTGGCCAAGGGCGCCGAGAAGGCCCGTGCCGTCGCCGCGGAGACCCTTGCCCAGGCGTACGACAGGGTGGGTTTCCTGCCGGCGAAGCACTGACCGGCGCCCCCGGAGCACACCGGGGCGCGAGGGCGTACGGCCGGACATCCGTCCGGGCGGGCAGAGCGCTGCACATCACTTCCGTTGTGCCTGCCCACAGGACCGCTGTGGCCGTACAGTCGATAGGCGATGGCCGAGACGGAACGCCGGCCGAGCGGACGTCACACGACGACAGCGGACGTCACACGACGACAGCAGACATCACACGACGACAGCAGACATCACACGACGACGGGAGACGACGTGGGGACCGTAACGATCGGCGTGTCGATCGCGGTCCCGGAGCCCCACGGCAGCCTGCTCCAGGAGCTGCGCGCGGGCTTCGGCGACGCCGCGGCTCACGGCATCCCCACGCATGTCACCCTGCTGCCGCCGACCGAGGTCGAGGAGACGGCGCTGCCGGCCGTCGAGGCGTACCTCACCGAGGTCGCGGCGACCGGCCGGCCGTTCCCGATGCGGCTGTCCGGGACGGGCACCTTCCGTCCCCTGTCGCCGGTCGTCTACGTGCGTGTCGTGCAGGGCGGCGAGGACTGCGCCCTGCTCCAGCAGCGGGTGCGCGACACCTCCGGTCCTGTGGCGCGCGAGCTGCAGTTCCCGTACCACCCGCACGTCACCGTGGCCCACGGCATCGAGGAGGCGGCGATGGACCGCGCCTTCGAGGAGCTGGCCGGATTCGAGGCCGCGTGGCCGTGCACCGGGTTCGCGCTGTACGAGCAGGGCCCGGACGGGGTGTGGCGCAAGCTGCGGGAGTACACCTTCGGCGGCTCCGTCGTACCCCCGCAGGCGGGCCCCGTCGAGCAGGACAGCGTCGCCAGCCTGTAGCCCGACCCCCCGGCGCCGGGCCGGCACCCTCCTCGGCCCGGCCGGGACCGGCCGCCTCGGCCCGGCCGTGTCAGACCGGCCGTGTCAGACCGGCAGTCTCCGGAAAAGCGCGCGCGGCGCGTGCCGCAGCACGGACATCACCACGCGCAGCGACCCCGGCACCCACACCGTCTCCGAGCGGCGCCGCAGGCCCAGCTCGACGGCGGCGGCGACCGCGTCCGGGGTGGTGGCGAGCGGGGCCGGGGGCAGGTCGGCCGTCATCCTCGTACGGACGAATCCGGGGCGTACGACCATGACGTGCACGCCCGTGCCGTACAGGGCGTCCCCGAGGCCCTGCGCGAAGGCGTCCAGGCCGGCCTTGCTGGAGCCGTAGATGAAGTCGGCGCGGCGCACCCGCTCGCCGGCGGCGGAGGAGAGCACCACGAGGGAGCCGTGGCCCTGGTTCTGCAGGGCGCGGGCGCTGAACAGGCCGGCCGATACCGCCCCGGTGTAGTTCGTCTGGGCGACCTGGACCGCGCGCAGCGGCTCGCGCTCGTCGTGCGCCTGGTCGCCGAGGATGCCGAAGGCCAGCAGCACCATGTCGATGTCGCCCTCGGCGAAGACCTTCCCGAGGACCGTCTCGTGGGACGCGGGGTCGAGGGCGTCGAAGACGACGGTCCGGACGTTCGCGCCGAGGCCGCGCAGGCTCTCGGCGGCCTGTTCCAGGGCGGGCGTGGGGCGGCCCGCGAGCCAGACGGTGCGGGTGCGGCGGGCGATCAGCCGGCGGGCGGTGGCCAGCGCGATCTCGGACGTGCCGCCGAGGACGAGCAGGGACTGGGGAGGACCGAAGGCACCAGACATGCCGGTGACCGTATCGCCCACATATGGGCGATACGACATAAGGCGGCGGGAAGCGGCGCCGCGCTCCCCGCAATGGGTGATTAATTAGGGGCATGGACTGGCTGAAGAAGCTGCCCGGGATAGGGCCGATCGTCACCTGGCTGACGGGCACGCACGCCTGGAAGGCGTACGAACGGCTGGACCGGGTGAAGTGGACGCGGCTCGCTGCCGCCATGACGTTCGTCAGCTTCATCGCGCTGTTCCCGCTGCTCACCCTGGCCGCCGCGATCACCGCGGCCACGCTCAGCCCGTCCCGGCAGAAGTCCGTCGAGAACCGGATCGCCGATCAGTTCCCGGGCCTGGGCGAGCAGTTGAACGTCGGCTCCCTGGTGCACAACGCCGGCACGGTCGGCGGCATCGCGGGTGCCGTGCTGCTGCTCACCGGTATCGGCTGGGTCGGCCAGGTGCGCGACTGTCTGCGGGTGGTGTGGCAGCTGCCCGACCGCGAGCAGAACCCGATCGTCGCCAAGGTCAAGGACGCCGTGGTGCTGATCGGACTCGGCGGCGCCCTGCTGGTGACGCTGGCCGCCTCCACGTTCGCCTCGGGCGCCGTCGGCGTGCTCTCACGGCACCTCGGCCTGGCCGAGCACGGCTGGGGAACCCTGCTGCTGCGGCTCGTCGCGTTCGCCGTCGCCGTGTTCGCCGACTTCCTGGTGCTGCTCTACGTGCTGACCCTGCTGCCCGGGGTCGAGCCGCCGCGCCGCCGCCTGGTGGTGGCCGCGCTCATCGGCGCGGTCGGCTTCGAACTGCTCAAGCTGCTGCTGAGCGGCTACATCCAGGGCATCGCCGCGAAGAGCATGTACGGCGCGTTCGGCGTGCCCGTGGCGTTGCTGCTGTGGATCAACTTCACCTCGAAACTCGTCCTGTACTGCGCCGCCTGGACGGCGACGCAGAGCGAGGACGACGATGTGGCCGAGGCGGCTGCGGAAGCGGAGTCGGGCCCGGCGGGCGGGGCGGCGGGGGTCAGGGGCGCGTCCGACGGCGCATCAGGTCCGGCAGCGGCCAACGGCGGTTGACCAGGTAGGCCCCGCCGCCGAGCAGCACCAGCAGCCCGGCGATGATGCTCAGGGCGATCCCGACGCCGCTGGCGCCGCCCGCCGTGGTCGAGGACGCCACCGGCTTCGTGCCGCCGGTGCTGTGGGCCGCCGTCCCGGCGGAGGCGGACGGGGAGGCGCTGGTCCCGCCGGAGGGCTGCGCGCTCTTCGGCGGGACCAGTTCGCCGACCGGCGTGACCTTCCCGGCCGCCTGGAAGCCCCAGTCGAGGAGCTTCGAGGTCTCCTTGTAGACCTCGTTGTGCTCGTGCTTCTCCGGGTTCATCACCGTGACCAGCAGCACCTTGCCGTTGCGTTCGGCGACGCCGGTGAAGGTGGCGCCCGCGTTGGTGGTGTTGCCGTTCTTCACGCCCGCGATGCCCTGGTAGACGGGCACGTCCACGTCGCCGCTCAGCATCCGGTTGGTGTTCTGGATCTCGAAGGTCTCGCGGACCGGCTTGCCCTTGCCGTTCTTCGCCATGTCGCCGGGGAACTTGGCCCGGACCGTGGAGCAGTACTCCCGGAAGTCCTTCTTCTGCAGCCCGGAACGGGCGAACAGGGTCAGGTCGTAGGCGGAGGACAGCTGGCCCTTGGCGTCGTAGCCGTCGGGCGAGACCACATGCGTGTCGAGGGCCTGGAGTTCGGTGGCGTGCGCCTGCATGTCGCCGACGGTCTTCCTGACGCCGTCGTTCATCGCGGACAGCACGTGCACGGCGTCGTTGCCGGAACGCAGGAAGACGCCGAGCCACAGGTCGTGGACCGTGTAGGTCTGGTTCTCCTTTATCCCGACCAGGCTGGAACCCGACCCCATGCCGGCCAGGTCGCCGGGCGCGACCCGGTGCTCCATCGTCTTCGGGAACCTGGGCAGCAGGGTGTCCGCGAACAGCATCTTCAGCGTGCTCGCGGGGGGCAGCCGCCAGTGCGCGTTGTGGCTCGCGAGCACCTCCCCGGACTCCGCGTCGGAGACGATCCAGGAGCGGGCGGTGAGGTCCTTGGGGAGGACGGGGACGCCGGGAGCCAGGTCCACCTGCGTACCGGGCTGCCCGAGCCGGGCGCCGCCCACCTGCGACATGAGCGCCGGGGGAGTGGCCGTCGGGCTCGCCGAGGGGGCACTCGGAGCCGCGAGGGCGGCCGGCGCGGCGCCAACGGCAGTGACAGAAAGGGACAACAGGGTGGCCGAGGTGATCAACAGGGATCGCCTGACGGTCTTCTTCGGTACGGACACGACCGAGAACGTACCCGCCACGCGCCCCGAAGTCCCACGCACCTCCCCACCCCGGACACGGATCCCCTCCGGGTGCAGCTGGTTCATCCGGATCACCTTTCACAAGCAACTGACCGTCACGACAGCGGAACCAGGAGAAAGATCAGGTCACACACATGACACCGTTGGTCGTCCTCCCCTCTGTAGAGCACGTGGACACGGTCAGGGTTGCCCTCCGCGCGGGTGCGTTTCCCGTTGAGCGAGCGGCGGGGTGGCGGTCACGCGACGACGAAGTCCGGCTGGGAGCGGGCGATGTACTGCCGTTCGTGTTCGAGTCGACCGTGGAATTCCCCGTAGGCGTCGAAGTCGCCGTTGCGAGGTCATGGCGATCGGCAGGTCGATGGCCTGGCAGAGGTCGCGGGCGCGCATCGGCCGGCCCTCGTCGGCCAGGGCGTTGAGGATCTGCCGGTAGGCGGGGTGGTCCGGGATGTCGGGGCGGTCCGGCCCGGCGGCGGGTGAGGGCAGCGGTAGAGCGAGGAGGGTCTTACGGGTGATGTGCAGGTTCTCGTTCTCCGCATCGATCTCGCCGAGCTGCCGGGTGAGCCCTTCGATACTGGCCCTCAACTGCTCAGCCTGATCAACCAGTTCGCGCTCGCGGGTTTCGATGTGTTCCAGGATGGCTTTGACCTGTGGGTTCTCACTCATGCGGTCCTCCAGGAGGCGAGGGTGGCTCCGGTGAGACGGCGACTCATGACGGAGGTCATCGCCCACAGGACGCGGGAGCGGGAGGAGGCGGGACGGTGTTCGTAGTCGCGTACGAGACGGCGATAGAACATCAGGATCCCGTTCGTCTGCTCCACGATCCACCGCTTGGCCTGCACGACGAAGCCTTTGTCGGCCGGGTTGCGCTCGACGATCTCGACGTCGATGCCCACGTTCTTGCCGTGCTCGACGACCTTCTTCTTGAAGCCCTGGCCGGCCAGAGCCTTGGTCACCGTGTCGCAGGGGGCATGGCTGGCGGCCGTGCAAAGCGGACTTGTGCGCGCTGCCGGTGAGGAGTGGTTCGGGTGGGTGCTCGGCTTCCGTGGCCGGGTTGGTGGTGGGGCGAGGGCGGCCGTCATGGCGGGGATGTCAGGCCGGAGGTCTGCCCTGGAGGGCAGGGGTTGCTGTGGGGGCCGGGTTTGGGTGGGGGTGGCGTCTAGCGTGGGTGGGTGTGTCTGGTGTTCCCGGGCTCATTTCGCTGGTGTGGGGAGGGTGTTGGGTGGTGGGGCTGCTCGGTGGTCTTCCCGGCTGGTGTGCCGGTGCCGGTGTGGGTCTGCTAATGAGAGGCGGGACGCTCCGTGGGTGATCTGCAGATGCCGGGTGTGGTGGCGTGGGTGGCTGATGTGGTGGTGGGTGAGGCGTTTCCGAGGGGGTCGGAGTCGGGGTTGGCGGCGTTGGGGGCTGCGTGGTCGGCGGGTGGGCGGGAGTTGGCGGTGTTGGGGTCGGGGCTGGGTGCGTCGGCCTCAGTGGTGTCGCAGAGCGTGGGGGGTGATGTCGAGGCGGACTTCCGTGACTTCGCAACACAGTTGGAGTCGTTGGTGCCGGGGATGGCGCAGGCGGCGTTCGAGTTGGGGGATCTGGCGGACTCGACGGCTGTGCGGGTGGAGTACACCAAAGCGATGATCATTGTGCAGACGGTTCTGGTGGGTCTGCAGATTCTGCATTTCGCGTTGTGGGCGCCGGAGGAGATCCCGGCGGCGATCACGGGTGGCCGGGTGGCGGTCCGGGAGCTTGTGAAGCGTCTGGCGGTGTCGGTGGGGATCGGCGCCGCGCTGAACGTGGGCAGTGACGTGCTGGTCCAGGTCGGGCAGTTCCTGGCGGGACACCGCCACGCCTGGGACACGGACGCCACCGTCTCCGCCGTGGAGTCGGGTGTGATCGGTGGTGCGGTGGGTGGTGTGGTGTTCGGTCTGGGCGGCATGCTCAGGCCGGCGTTCGCGCACTCACTGCTGGGCAAGCTGGCCCTGGGCGCGGTGACCGGCGGCGTGACCGAGGGTGTCTCCTACGGGATCTGGGGCGGGGACACGTCCGCGTTCGGGTCGGCGGTCACCTCCGGGTTCATCGGCGCGATCGAGGGCGGCAGCAAATTCCGCCTTGGACGCCATGCCGACGGCACCGGCCCGCTGAACGCCCTTCACCTGCGCACTGCCCGCCTGCGCCTGCCCGGCACCGGCCACACCACCGACACCACCGCCGGCCTCCTCACCACCTCCGGGACGGGCGTCCTCCTCACCGGCACGGCCGAAGTCCTCGGGACCGCCGGGATTGCCGGCGCCCTTGACGACACTGCCGGCATGGGCCGGACCTTCGACGCTGCCGGCGCCGCCACTGGCACCGGTCACGGAAACAGCCGCACCGGCATCAGCACCGGCAGCGGCGTTAGCACCGGCGGCAGGGGTGTCCGTGACTCTGTCGGGGGTGCCCGGGAAGAGTCGGACGCGGGGCCGGGTGTGTCCGCAGGCGTGGCGGGGAAAGCCCGGACGGGTCTGGACACACTCAAGGCCACCACCGTGCGCACCAGCAGCGCTGGCGCGGACGCGAGCAACAGCAACGATCTCTACACAGCCCGCAACCACACCACCGCGACGACAACCGAAACGGCCGCGGCACGCACCGCGACCACGACCACGGCGGGGGCGGGGGCCGTGAGGGGGCGTGCGGTTTCTGTGCGGGGCGGGGAGCAGACACCGGACGGTCTTGTGCCGGGCCGGCCGGTCACCGTCGCGGCGGGCGGCCACAGCACCGCCGTGCACGGCATCCCCGCCGGGGACAGCGCCGGGGACAGCGCTGCGGGCATGGCCGCAGGCGTTGCCTCCAAGAACGCGGACGGGCCGGGCGGCTTGCTGCCGGGCCATCCCGGCAGCACCGCCCGGGCCGGCCTCGACGGGGTCGTGCACCGCGCCACCGGCCCGGCCACCGCAGGCACGCCGTCCACCACGGCCGGGGCCACCGGCCCACGCCCCGGACCTGCCACCGGCACGGCCGGCACCATCACAACCACCGCGGCCACCGCGACCGTCACGGGTACCGGTACCGGGCGGCCTGGGGCAGCAGCCCCCGCACCAGCAGACAGCACCACCCCCCCACCCGGCAGCCCCGGCCCTCTCACCCACGACACCCGCCGCACCAGCGACAGCCCGCTCACCGCTGACGGCGGTCTGCCCGGCTTCGGGACAGACCAGCCCGCACCCCATGCCCCGCCACCCGCCGGCCCGGTCCCGGACACCCACCGTCCCACCAGCACCTTCACCGGAACCGGCCACGACGAACTCACCGCCCGCAGCATCCACAGCGAACTGACCCGACTGCTGCGCCCGTCCCCGCCCGACCCGGCCGTCCTCAGCAACACCATGAAAACCGCAGCCCGCACAGCACGGGCCGCACACGGCGACGAGATCGCCGACGCCATCCACACCACCGCCGAACTCATCGCCGCACACGGACCCGGCTACACCCACCACCTCGGCACAGCCCTGACCAGGCTCGCCCGCCTCGCCGCCGAAACCCTCGGCAACCAGCGCAACACCCCCACCATCGCCGCCAGGACCACCGACCTCCTCCTCACCGGCCACCCCACCCGCACACTCGGCGGAACCCCAACACAACACACCCAGAACAACCAGAACAACCACGCCCAGCCACACCCCACCACCAGCACCACCAACCCCCACACCACCCACGACAGCAACTCCACCGACCAGAACAACCACACCAACAGCCCCGCAAACCCCGTCACCGAGGACCCCTACACAGACCTCTTCGGAGACCCCATCACCCCCGCACCCTCCCTCCACCTCCCTCCCCTCCCCGGCACCACCGCGTTCTCCCTCCCCGGCCCAGCCGAACCCCACCCCACCCCACCGAACCCCACCGCACCCCGGCACCCCACCCCCATCAACGCCGACGACTACCTCCCCCCCGTCCCCAGCGAGGCCGCCACCCACACACTCGGCCCGGAACTCGCCCACCGCCCCTGGAACACACCACCCGACACCGGATTCCTCCCCGGCGAACTCCCCGCCCTCACCCCCCAGCAGACAACCGAACTCCACACCTACCTCCAACAACACCCCCACATCACCTTCGGCCAAGTACACGACCACATCCGACAAACCATGCAACACCCCCACCGCGTCATCAAGAAAAAAGACGGCGACGAAACACACCCCCTCTCCGGACAACCCATCACCCTCACCCCCCAACAACTCCACACCCTCCACCGACAACACCCACACCAACAACAACACGCACCCGAACCGGTGGAACCAACCCCCCAACCCACCCCAGTCCAGAACTTCGACTACGTCAGCATTGCCGCGAAAAGTTTCAGAAATAGGCCTGAACTGTACGCCCGGGCCCTCAGGGAATGGCGTGTCGCGTATCCGCGCACGGAAAAGTTCCACAAAAAAACTGTATGGATTCTCCGCGGCCCTAATGGCGAGAGCATCAAAGTTCCTCTCGGCCAGCATTTTATCGACAGAAAGCAAAAAGATGGGGATCCGTTGAAGATTTCAAGAACTGAGATGGAGGCGCTGAAAGAAATCAGATTTCCAGATCTGGACAGATTCGACGTGAGCGGCAAAGTTGAATGGGGCGCTTTCCGCGATAATGCTTACGCAGCCCTGGACGCCTTCGTCAAACAGCATCCCGGTGACAGGCTTAATAGAGGGACAGAGGTATGGATATCGCGCCCTGACGGACAGAAGATCCTCGTCCAGGTCGGAAAATATTTCAATCGTATTCGATCGGGTACGTCTCTTCCGGACGAGGTGTGGGAGAACTTGAAAAAAGCCCAGTACGGCCCCAGGGAGAAATTCGCGAACTACGGCACTGCGAAAGGCGGGCCCGTCAGAGGATCGGCAATCCGACAGTACAGGAAATTCGATCCAGAAGAAGACAAATATGCCAGAGCTGTTGAGCGTTTTTTCGACCGGTATCCAGCCGCAGGAATAGTCGCCCGTACGAAAGTGAATGATGTCCCCCGGCCCGACGGCACAACGGAAACCGTTAACCTCGGCGCGTACCTGCGCTATATGATAGGGAAAAAAGGGTTGCCTCCGAGGCTGTACGACCTGCTCGCCCTTCATAGTTACCCGCGCCTGAAAGAGGCTACGCGTGGTCCGGAGCTGAGCGAGATCTACTCCCCGGCCGGCCGGCCATTGCTTCGCCACCGTGACCCGGACGGGCCGGGCACGTCGGGTGGTGTGGTGTCGAGTGTGGTGTTGGTGCGGGTAGCGGGTGGGGGGCGGGAGTACTGGCGGGTCGATCATCGTGCGGACGGTTCTGTGGGCTGGTTCCGTCCTGGCAGCCGTGAAACCCTGAGTGAGTTGCCGGCGGGTGTGGAGGTTCTGGGGCAGGCGGGCGCGGCGGCGGCTGGTGGTGGGGTGCGTGCGGCGTTGGAGGAGGATCCGATCCCGCCGGACGGGAACTGTTTCTACGCCACGCTCGGTGTCCTTCTCGGTGAGGGCAACAGTCACGAGACGGCCGTCGAACTGCGTCGGGCTGTCGTGGAGTGGTTCGACCGTGACGAGGGCCGGCACGTGCGGGAACTGGCCGCCGCGTTCGGCGACCTCGACGAACTGCGGTACACCATCGCCACCGACGGGGCCTGGGCCGGCGGGGGCGGCGACCTCGCCCCCTACATCGCCGCCAACGCCCTGCGCGCCACCCTCCACATCCACCACGCGACCAACACCACCACCATCACCCCCCTCACCCACACCCACGACGGCCAGCCCCTGCCCCCACCCACCCGAACCTTCCACCTCCACCTCCGCAACAACCACTACACCCTCACCACCCCCAACCCCACCCCACCGGCCCCCACCCCACCGGCCCCCACCCCACCAGCCGCCACCGACACCTCCATGGACACGGATCGACCCGTTTCCGGTCAAACACCCGGCGGGCCCATTCCCAGCCAGGCCGACCCCGACCGCATGGCCGGCTTCTTCGACCCCGCTCTGCTCGCCGACACCACCGCGCCTGTCCTGGAGGCAGGACCCGGCGGGACCGCCTGGAGATCGGGTCCGGGCGACGCTTCGCACAGCGTGGACGAATTCTTCGATCCCTCCCTGCTCGATACCCGTGCCGCCCACGACGACCCCATGGACAGCACCGCGCCTGAGCACATGGACGTCGACACGGGTGTACCGGCCTGGCCTTTCACGGACAGGCCGTTCACGGATGCCACGCAGGCACCCTTCCCGGCCACATGGCCCACAAACGGGACAGCCCTGCCCGACCCCTTGTTCGACCTGAGCTTCCTCGACAACCTCCAGAACCCCTACCTCACAGCCGACCCCACCTACCACATCCCACTGGATCCACAGGCCACAGCATTCCAGGACACTCTCCACGGCATAACCGACAGCGGCCTCCGCGACGCAATGGCCCCTGGCCGGCCCGTTCCGAACCACTACACGAACCCGCTCGAGCCCTACCTGGGTGCCGGCACGACTGACTCCGGCATCTACCAGGAGATCGACGCAGCCCCCGGCACACACGCGCCCGCCCCACCCCCTCCACACACCACACCCCCCCACCCGGCCCCACAGCCCACAGACGCAACAACCCCACCCGGCCCCACGACCGACCGGAACCCCCTCAACCCCAACATCTACCAAGTACACACCCCCGACCTCGCCGAACAACTCCACCAAGCCCTCCACCAAGCCCGCAACACAACACCCCCCAACCCCCGCGAAATCACAGCCCTCGAAAAAGCTCTCACACACGCACAAACCACCCACACCACACACCACAACACCCACACCCCCAACGACGACGGCCTACCCGACTTCACCACCACCCTCCACCCACCACACACCACCCCCAACACACCAACCCACAACCATCCCAACCACACCAGCACCAGCACCGGGTCCGTCCCGCCCAACGGTCACACCACCAGCGCCCACCACGACGCCACCCGTGACACCGACACCACGGCCCCCACAAGCCCGGACCCCTACCCGCCACTGGGGTCTGCCGCACGATCGGGTGACATCTGAAGTGGCTTGCCCTGTAGGGCAAGTGGGAAGGATGTCGCTGTGCCGAAGCCTTATCCGGAAGAGTTCCGCCAGGACGTCGTGCGGGTCGCGAGGAACCGCGGCCCAGGTGTGACGGTCGAGCTCTAGTGGAGATCGGTCGCCTGCGCCGCGGAGGTCGCGCGGACGGCTCCCGTCATCCGGCGCGCCTGCCCGTGGAGACGTAGAGCGTGATCGGGTTCGTGGCGGGCGCGGCTTCGGAGCCGGGCGCGGGTGTCTGGCCGACCACCGTGCCCTTCCCCCACTTCTGCTCGTCCCGGTGCCGGACGGTGAACGCCCAGCCGGCCGCGTCCAGGCAGGTCCGCGCCGAGTCGAAGGATACGAACCTCAGGTCCGGCATGCGGACCGTGACTTCGCCGCCTGCACTGACATGCCCCGTCGCGTGGGTGCAGTTGCTCGGCTTCACCACCAGGCGCGGATCACCGAGTTTGACTGAAGCGCCCCCTCCGGTGCCGTGGGCCGCCGCCAGCAGCGCGGCCGACACCAGGACCACGCCGGCCGAGCCGAAGGCGATGAGCGGGATCTTCTTGCCCCGGGCGCGGCGCGGCGGCCTCGGGGCGGAGGACCCGCCTGGCGGACGCGGTGTCGCCTGCGGGGCCCACCGGCCGTTCGGTGGCGGGGCGGGGGCCGCTGGCCCGCCGATCGGTGCGGGCGCCGTCCCGGCGTTCGGGCTCCGGACGGTGACAGGCGGCAAGGGTGCGCCCGTGACAGGCGGCAAGGCCGCTCCGGTGTCCAGTGGGAGGGCCGCTCCGGTGGCTGATGGGACGGCCACGCTGTCGACCACCGTCGCGATCCGCTCGCACTCCTGGCGCATTTCGGCCGCGGTGAGGAAGCGGTCGGAGGGGTCCTTGCGCAGGGCCCGGCCGATCAGCGTGTCCACCGCCGGAGGCAGCGACGGATTGACGGACGAGGGCGCCGACGGCTCCTCCTGCACATGCCGGTAGACCATCGCCAGGGGCGAGTCGCCGTCGAACAGCAGCCGTCCGGTGAGCAGTTCGAAGAGCATGCAGCCGACCGAGTACAGGTCGGAGCGTTCGTCGACGCCGCGCCCCATCGCCTGCTCCGGCGAGAGGTACTGAGGGGTGCCGACGACCGTGCCGGCCTGCGTGAGGGACGCCGCGTCCTGCTCCAGCGCCCGAGCGATACCGAAGTCCATCACCTTGACCACGCCCTTCGCGGTCACCATCACGTTCCCCGGTTTGATGTCGCGGTGGACGAGCCCCGTCCGGTGGCTCTCCGCCAGTGCCGCCAGGACTTCCCCGGTGATTCTCAGCGCCTTGGCCGCGGGCATGTGGCCGTACCTGGCCCTGTCCTCGCCGAGTTCCTGCCACAGCGGCTTGCCGTCGACGTACTCCATGACGATGAACGGCACCGACAAGCCCTCGATGACGTCCTCTCCTGAGTCGAAGACCGAGACGATGTTGGTGTGGCTGAGCCCGGCAACCGCCAGCGCTTCGCGCCGGAAGCGCTCGCGGAGGGACTGCTGGTGGCCCAGGTCGCCGCGGAGCACCTTCACCGCGACCGGGCGCTTCAGCACGGTGTCGTACCCCAGATGGACCGAGGCCATGCCGCCCTTGCCCAGCAGCCGGCTCAGCCGGTAGCGGCCACCCCCGACGCTCCTGTCGGCGACCTCGTCCTGCGCTTCACCGCTCATGCCAGGCTTCCTTCGACCTCTCGATGCACTGCGTGATCCTGTCTCAGCCGTTCACTGACCCCCGCCGGTCCGCGGAGCCGCCCGCCGCGGATGCGGCGGGCGGCTCCGCGGGCGTCAACTGCCCTGCCTACTCGACGTAGGCGGTGCCGGCGCTCTGGGACGGGCCGGCGTCGCCCGCGGACACCACCGCCGGCAGAACCTTCATGCCGGTGGGAGACACCGCGAACCAGGTGCCGCCGACGCCTTCGCCGTTGGTCTGGCCCGGTGCGGTGTCCTTGCTGAACCGGTAGACGGGCCAGCCGCCGATGGTGACCTGCAGGCCGCCGTCGTTCCGCCGGACCACGCCGATCTCGGACTTCGGCACGCCGTCGACGAAGATCTTGGAGCCCGGACCGACCAGGACCGGCGGCCACGTGGTGGCGCAGGCGCCGTCGCAGTTGGACGTGGACGGCTTTGCCGTGTCCTTGTCGAACCGGTAGAGGGTGAAACCGGCCGCGTCGTGCACGATCGGGTTCAGGCCGCCCGCCGAGCCGGCCGTCAACTGGACCCACTTCTTCGCCGCGGGGTCGCTGTGGGACCCCTGGTAGAAGTCGCCCGTGTTCTTGGGCGCGTGGTTCTGGGCGGCCGTGCCGTTCTGGTAGCCGATCCCGGTGGAGTCGGTGCCGGCGGAGGAGGGCAGGGCCTTCCCCCCGGTCGGCGTCACGCCGAACCAGGTGCCGCCGACGCCTTCGCCGTTGGTCTGGCCCGGTGCGGTGTCCTTGCTGAACCGGTAGACGGGCCAGCCGCCGATGGTGACCTGCAGGCCGCCGTCGTTCCGCCGGACCACGCCGATCTCGGACCTCGGCACGCCGTCGGTGAAGATCTTGGAGCCCGGACGGACCAGGACCGGCGGCCACGTGGTGGCGCAGGCGCCGTCGCAGTTGGACGTGGACGGCTTTGCCGTGTCCTTGTCGAACCGGTAGAGGGTGAAACCGGCCGCGTCGTGCACGACGGGGTTCAGCTTTCCTGCCGCGCCGGCGCTCAGCTGCACCCACTGCATGGCGGCGCGGGAGTTGCGGGGGCCGTGGTAGAAGTCGCCGGTGTTGGCGGGGGCGTGGTTCTCCTTGGCCGTTCCGGTCTTGAAGTCCAGTGACGCGAGGGCCTTCTTGGCGACGGCGGCGCCGGCGGACAGGGGTGCCTTCGCGGCATGGGACACCGAGGAGCTGTCGACCGGCCCGCAGGCGGTGAGAGCGATGGTTCCGACGGTGACGGTGGCGGCCAGCAGGGTGAGTCGATGACGCAACACGGTTGTGCACTCCTATGGTTCGCTCCGGACTGTCCGGGGTCGACACGCCGGAGCACGTACCGCAGGACGCTTTCGGGTCAACCGTGCACCGTTCTGATACACAACGCAGACCGATCCGTGGTGTTTGGCCCGGCGGACCATTCAGGACCCTCGCGGAACCCCTCGCGGTTCCGCACCGACTGCCGTGATCCTCGCCTCATTCCCCCGTTGAACCACGAACGCGGCGGCGTCGTTTCCACTTTCGCCAGCCGGAGTACCGGCCCATTTACGGAGGTATCACCATGAACGCCCGGATCAGCACCCGCCGCTCCACGGCCCTGACCATGGTGGGCCTGGCGGCTGTCGCAGCCGCCGCGCTCACGGCGTGCAACCCGTCGACCCAGGACGGTGCCGCCCAGTCGTCCGCGTCGCAGAGCGGTTCCCCCTCGTCGTCCATGCCGGGTATGGCCGGTACGGCGAACATGCCCGTGGCGCACATGTCCCAGTACAACCCCACCAACCTGGCCGGCTCGACCTTCTACGCCTCGGTCCTCAGCGGGCTGAACGAGATTCCCGACGCCTCGGGGAAGAAGACGGGCGACAAGGACGGCACCGCGCTGGCCCTGATGCGCATCCAGGGCGACCAGGTCTCGTTCGCGTTCACCTGGAACGGCATCGGCACCCCCACCGCCGGTCACATCCACGCCGGCGCGGCCGGCACCGACGGCGACGTGAAGATCCCGTTCTTCACCAGCAAGCTGCCCGACGGCAAGAGCCAGGTGTACGGCACCGTCAAGGTCGCCGACCGGCAACTGCTCGCCGACATCAAGGCGCACCCGCAGAACTTCTACTTCAACCTGCACACCGCCGAGTTCCCCGGAGGCGCCGTGCGCGGCCAGGTCTTCGGCGTGCCGATGCGCTTCAATCTGCTCAGCGCGCTCCGCGACACCAGCGTGAAGTCCGTGATCAAGGGTCACCAGATCTACGCCTGCACCACGGGCGCCGGCGGGGCGACCGCGTTCACCCAGGACAACGTCGACGCCGACCTGCAGGGCGGTATCAAGCACACCTTCCTGAAGGCCGGCCCCGCCGGTCCGCCGCAGTGGGTGGCCCCGGACGGCTCGGCCGTCGCGGGCAAGGTGCTGGAGAAGATCGACAACGGTCCCGGGAACATCCCGGTACTGGCGCTCCAGGCAGTCCAGGAGGGCTCCGCACACGGTGTGCTGTCCCACACCGAGGCGGTGTTCCGGCTCAACACCAAGGGCGGAGTCGCGCCGGGGGGCACCTGTGACGCCAAGGCCCAGCCGAAGGTCTCCGTGCCGTACACCGCCGACTACCTCTTCCTCGGCGGCGCCCACTGACATCGGTCACGGCCCCCTGCCTCGCCGCTGTCGGAGCGGGGGCGGGGCCGGCTCCGACACAGCGGGTCCCGGGTGCAACAAGTCCGCACTTCCAGGCACTTCGCCTGTCCCGAGGGGCCGGTATCGAAATGTTCGTGGCACTCTGACCAGGTGCGAAGACGAATACGAGCCAACGCGGCGACGCTGGGCCTGACGGCCGTCGCCGTAGTCGCGGTGCTCATGGCGGCACTGGTGTTCATCAACGCCGGCGGCATGAAGCTGGCCACGGGTGCCTCCGAGGTGGGGCCCTTCCCCCGCGACTTCACCGACATCCGGAAGGTCCCCGTCGCAGCCGAACCCGTTCCCGGGCCCGACGCGTCACGGGGCACGGTGACGCAGGACTGCGGCCGCAACCAGGAAGAGCACCGCAACGCCGACAACGTCGTGGTCTCTCCCGGCCTGCCCCAAGGCGCACACCACACCCACGACTACGTGGGCAACCTCTCCACCACGGCCTTCTCGACCGACAAGAGCCTGGCGCGGGCGTCGACGACCTGCAGGAACGGCGACCGCTCCACGTACTACTGGCCGGTGCTGCGCCGCCAGGACCGGCCAGGACCGACCGGCGCGTACCACGGCAACATCGGCCAGATCCTGGACCCGGTCTCGGTCACCGTCCAGTACCTCGGCAACCCGGCGAGTGCGGTCGTCCCGATGCCGAGGTTCCTGCGGATGCTCACCGGCGATCCGGTGGCGGGCACCGTGGGAACCGCCCATGCCCATGCCCAGTGGGGCTGCTCCGGGTTTCCCGGAAGGCTCACCATGCAATATCCCCGATGCCCGGCCGGCAGCCGGACCCTGCGCAGGCTGGACTTCCCCAGCTGCTGGAACGGCCTGGACACCGACAGCTTCGACCACCGCACCCACGTGGTCTTCCCCGCCGCCGGCGGCGTCTGCCCACCCGGTACCTTCCCCGTCCCGCAGGTGCGCATCGAGGTCGCCTACGACGTGGCCCCGGGCGTGCCCATCGCGCTGGACGCCTTCGAGGAGCAGAAGCACAACCCGGACACCGACCACGCCGGATTCGTCGACGTGATGACCGACCGTCAGATGGCGGCCGTGGTGACCTGCCTCAACGACGGCCGGCACTGCTGATTTTCTACGGGTTCCCGTGAACCCTTTTCGGCCCGCACTCGTGTTAGGCGGGGACATCCTCAAGGGACAGGACGGAGCGAGTGGATGACGGCATTGCGGTCCCGCACTCGACAGAGCGCGAGTGACGAGGCACTGATCCGTGCGCTCTACGAAGAACACGGCAGGGCCCTCCTGGCCTACGCGACGCGGCTGACCGGCGACCGCGTCGCCGCCGAGGACGTGGTCCAGGAGACGCTGATCCGGGCCTGGCGGCATCCGGAGGCCCTGACCGACGGGAGGGCCACGGTACGCGGCTGGCTGCTGACCGTGACCCGCAACATCGTCATCGACCGCTACCGGGCAAAGGCGGCACGTCCCACCGAGGTCGCCGAGTCGCCGTCCTCCGTTCCGGTCCAGCGGGACCACGCGGACGCGATCGTGGACTCGCTGGACATGATGGAGGCCCTCGCCCAGCTGTCGCCCGAGCATCGCAACGTGCTGGTGGAGCTGTACTACCGGGGCCGTACGGTGCCGGAAGCGGCGGAGCAACTGGGAGTGCCGGCCGGTACGGTCAAGTCCCGGGCGCACTACGCTCTCAAGGCACTTCGCGGGTTCTATCCGAACAAGGCCGACCGAGGCGGCAAGCTCCAGGAGGTGGCCGCATGACGACGCAACAGCACCGCAACGAGTTGCTCGGAGCGTACGTTCTCGGGGTGCTCGGCGACGAGGAGGCCAGGCAGGTCGAGGAGCATCTGGCGTCCTGCCAGGAATGCCGGACGGAGGTGGCCGAGATGCGTCTGCTGGAGGAAGCCCTCGGTGAGGTACCGCCGGAGGCGTTCCTGGACGGTCCGCCCGACGATGCGGACCTGCTGCTGCAGCGCACCCTGCGGCAGGCCCGCTCGGAGCGGACGGCGTCACAGCGACGCCGGTCGTTCACGATCGGCATGGCGGCTGCGGCCTCGGCGGCCGTGGTCTTCCTCGGTGGCTACCTGGTATCCGGCACCGGGTCGTCCGGGGCGACCGCGCAGCGGCCCCCGGTGACGACGACCGCCGGACCCACGACCGTCACGCCGCCGGCCGGCGTCAAGGTGGCGTCGGGCGTCGACCCGGTCACCCAGGCGCGCATGGTCGTCAAGGTGACCCCGGCCGCCGGCTGGGTACGGCTCAACGCCGCGGTATCCGGAGTCCCCGCGGGCCAGCGCTGCCGCCTGGTGGTCGTCTCGAAGGACGGCAGCCGGTCGGTGGCCGGCAGCTGGATCGTCGGCAAGGACGGCCACGGCGGGGGCAAGGGTGCCGACCTCGACGGTTCCGCGTCGATCGCGCCGCACGACGTCTCCTCGGTCGTCGTGGAGAACGAAGCGGGGAAGAAGTTCGTCAGCGTGCAGGTGTGATCAGCGCGCCGCCCCGCCCGTGATCCTCCCCCGTGGATCACGGGCGGGGCTTTTCCGCGTGCGCGCGCACGCCCCGGAAGCCGATGACGCCAATGGCGGTGCCTAGGATGAGCGACGTGATCGCAAGGGTGAGATGGACCCAGAAGTACGTGGTGGGGCTGCCGTTCTCAAAGGCGAGCCCGCTCGCATCCTTGGCCAGGTTCTTGATGAACGTCGTCCAGACCACCCAGGACCACACGCCGAAGGCGAGCAGGAACCAGGAGACGGGGCGGCTGAGTTTCATGGAGGGGCGTCCTCTGCTGCGGGGGAGCGATGCCCTGCCAGTGTCCTACCAGCGCACACGTGCCCTGCCGTGGGGGGTGCCGGCCACATGCTCACGGATCACTTTCGTCGGGTTGCGCGGGCCGCGCGCGCTGCGCCGGTCGTCATAGCGGGGGATACGGCAGCGTGGTCATCGTCTTCGCGCTCGTCGCGCTGATCGTCCTGGCCGTCCTGGTCCTGGGGCACTGGTACGTGTGGCGCCGTCTGGTCCGTGACACGACGCGCGGGCCCGGACCCGCCCGCCGGGCCGGCACCGCGGTGTTCACGGCGGGGCCGGTGCTGATGGTCGCGGCCCTGGTCGCCGAGCGTTCCGGCGCGCCTTTCTGGCTGCAGCGCACGCTGGCCTGGCCCGGTTTCCTGTGGATGGCCCTGGCGCTGTACCTGCTGCTCGCGGTGGCGGCGGGGGAGGTCGTACGGCCCCTGCTGCGGCGCGTGCTGGAGCGCGGGACGGCGCGCGAGTCCGTGCGGGATCGGGAGTCCGTGCCGGTCCCGGCGCCCGCTGCACCTGCCTCGTCCTTGCCGGTCCCGGCGCCCGCTGCCCCTGCCTCGTCCTTGCCGGTCCCGGCGCCCGCTGCCCCCGCCTCGTCCGTGCCGGACACCACGCCCGCCCCGGCACCTTCGTCAGTGCCCACCCGCCGCCTCTTCGTCTCCCGTGTCGTCGGTGGCGCGGTGGCCGCCGCCGCTGTCGGGACGGTCGGCCTCGGTACGTACGGCGTGCTGCGCGGGCCGCAGGTGAGGCGGGTCACCGTGCCGCTGGCCAAGCTGCCGCGCGCCGCGCACGGGTTCCGGATCGCGGTCGTCAGCGACATCCACCTGGGCCCGGTCCTGGGCCGGGACTTCGCGCAAAGGGTCGTCGACACGGTCAACTCGACGCAGCCCGACCTGATCGCGGTCGTCGGCGACCTGGTGGACGGCAGCGTCAAGGACCTCGGTCCGGCCGCCGCTCCCCTCGCCCGGCTCACCGCACGGCACGGCGCCTACTTCGTCACCGGCAACCACGAGTACTTCTCCGGGGCCGACCAGTGGGTCGCCGAGGTGCGCACGCTCGGCCTGCACCCGTTGGAGAACGCCCGCACCGCACTGCCGTACTTCGACCTGGCCGGGGTCAACGACCTCCAGGGTGAGAGCGAGGGGGAGGGCCCCGACTTCGGCAAGGCGCTCGGCGACCGGGACCCGGCGCGCGCGTGCGTGCTGATGGCCCACCAGCCGGTGCAGATCCACGAGGCCGTACGGCACGGCGTCGACCTCCAGCTCTCCGGCCACACCCACGGCGGCCAGCTCTGGCCCGGCAGCCTGATCGCGGCAGCCGCCAACCCGACCGTGTCCGGTCTCGACCGCTACGGCGACACGCAGTTGTACGTCAGCCGCGGCGCGGGCGCCTGGGGACCGCCCACGCGCGTGGGGGCGCCCTCGGACGTGACGGTGATCGAACTGGCCTCCACGCGCGCGTAACCGCAGGCCGCGAGCCTGGCGGCAACCCGGCGGGAGCCCAGCCGGAAACCCCGGCGGAAACCCCGGCGGAAACCGCTTCCCCTCCTGCGAAGGGGCTGTGAAACACAGCCGTAAACATTATGTCGGTAAGTTCTTGTTCATCTGTTCGGACCCCCCTTCCGCCAGGTGAGACACGTGTGATTAGGTGAGCCGCGCCACTGGGGGAGTGGCGAAATTGTGCTGGTCCAGGGGTAGGGCCTTGGAGGCCTGGGGAGGGCACCACCATGCGATCTGTTCGCATGCGCATTCTGTTGACACTGCTTGTACTCGCCGTAGTCGGCGTCGGCGCCTGGCAGTTGCTTCCGTCGCAGCAGAACAAGAACAAGACCATCACCGTCGGAACGACGGACGCCGTCACGGCACTGGATCCGGCAGGCGCTTATGACGCCGGTTCCTGGGCGTTGTTCAGCAACGTCTTCCAGTCCTTGCTGACCTTCGAACCGGGAGGTGTGGCACCGGTCCCGGACGCGGCGAAGAGCTGCGCCTTCGAGGGCAGCGGCCTGCGGGTCTACCAGTGCAGGCTGCGTGAGGACATCACGTTCCCGAGCGGGCGCAAGATGACCGCCGAGGACGTGAAGTACTCGTTCGACCGGGTCAAGAAGATCAACTCGCCGGTCGGTCCGGCGTCTCTCTTCTCCACACTCGGCTCGGTGACCGCCGACAACGACACGACGGTCACCTTCCACCTGTCCTCTCCGGACGCCACCTTCCCGCAGAAGGTCGCCACGGGCGCCGGCGCCATCGTCGACAAGGACATGTACCCGGCCGACCGGCTGCGCGCGGACTTCGGCGTCGACGGCACCGGCCCGTACACGCTGGCGTCGTACACGAAGGACAAGAAGGCGGTCCTCACGCCGTACACGAACTACCGGGGCTTCATCGACGGCACCGGCCCGCCGGTCGACCTGCTGTACTACCCCGACTCCGCGTCGCTCGACCGCGCCTGGAAGGGCAAGCAGATCGACGTGGCCACCCGGACGCTGCCCCCGGACGTGCTGTCCGGGCTCAACCCGAGCGACCCGAACCACCGGGTCACCGAGTCCGACAGCGCCGAGACCCGCAACCTGTACCTCAACACCCGGGCGAATTCCCCGCTGCACGACGTACAGGTGCGCCGCGCGATGGCCTGGCTGGTCAACCGTGAGCAGCTGGCCGCCACCGTCTACAAGGGCACGGTCGACCCGCTCTACTCGCTGATCCCGACCGGTATCACCGGCCACACGACGTCCTTCTTCGACGCCTACCCGACGCAGAACGCCAAGAAGGCGCGGGAGTTGCTCACCGAGGCCGGGGTGAAGCTGCCGGTGCGCTTCACCTTCGGTTACGGCAAGGGCCGGGGCGCGGGCGCGGAGGAGGCCGCCGCGCTGAAGAAGCAGCTGGAGGCCGACGGCCTGTTCAAGGTCGACATCCAGGGCTACGAGTGGACCGACTTCCAAAAGCGCTGGGCCGCCGGGAAGATGGACGCTTGGGCGGTCGGCTGGGTGGCGGACTACCCGGACCCGGACACCTTCGGCGCCTCGCTCGTCGGCACCGGTTCCACCATGAGCACCGGCTACAGCAACAAGGCGGTCGACTCCCTCATCCTGGACAGTCAGCAGTACGCGGACCGGGGCCGGGCGGCCACGGACTTCCGCACCATCCAGGCTGATGTGGCCACCGACGTGCCGCTGATCCCGCTGTGGCAGCGCAAGGAGTACGTGGTCAGCACCGAGGCCGTCGGCGGCGGCCAGAACCTCTTCGACGGCACGGGCGTGTTCCGCCTGTGGCGCCTGGAGTGGATCTGATCCACGCCGACGACCGGATCTGATCCACCGTCCGTGACGTCAGGTACCCGCCCCGGCTCCGGCCGGGGCGCGGTCAGTTCTCGCGCCGCGCCCTGGCCCCCGGGTCGGGCAGGGCCTTCGTCATGCCCGGCAGGAAGTCCGTGAACAGCTCATGGACCTCCAGGACCAGCGGGCGCAGCACCCGGAACCGCGCCAGGGCGACCCCGCGCGCGGTCAGCCGCGCCCCGCGCCTGGCCAGCCGGTAGCTGCGCTCGTACCCCTCGGTGCGGTCGAAGACCCAGTACAGGACGAGCCCCATCTGCGAGAGCCACATCAACTCGGGCAGCACGTCCCGCAGTTCGGGCGCCACCTTCGACTTGGAGCCGGCCAGCACCTCGCGGTGCACGCTGATCGCCTGCTCGCGGGCGTGCTCGCTCTCCGGGGAGAAGGGGCTGAGCGGGCTGTCGGGGTCGGCGGCGTTCTTGAAGAACTGGACCGCGAACTCGTGGTACGGCCGGGCGATGTCCAGCCATGCCGTCAGCACACCGGCGAGCCGCGCCTCCAGGTCGGTCTCCCGGTCCAGGATCTCCCGGACCGCCACCTGGTGATCGGCGGCGATCCGGTCGTAGAAGCCCTGGATCAGGTGCTCCTTGCCCGCGAAGTAGTAGTAGGCGTTGCCGACGGAGACCCCGGCCTCCGTGGCGATGGCCCGCATCGTCGTCTTGTCGTAGCCCCGCTCCTGGAACAGCCGCATCGCGGTCTCCAGGATCAGCGCACGGGTCTGCTCGGACTTGGACTGGGGTCCGGCCGCCTCGGGGCCGTCGTTCTTCGCGGGCACCAGAAGAGCCTAACGACTGGGGCGGGGTGCCACGGCCCGGGATCTCAGCCCCTGCCCGCCAAGCGGGATTCCCGGCCCCTGCCCGCCAAGCTGGATCTCAGCCCCTGCGCGCCAACTCGGGCCGCTTCGTGTAGTCCGTGAAGCCCAGGACGTTGCCCCAGGGATCGGCGATCTCCACGGTCCAGCCGGTGGCTCCGGAGAAGGGCTCGTCCAGCGGGGTGATCCCGGCGTCGGCCAGCCGGTGCGCGGCCGCTCGGGCGTCCGGCACCTCCAGCCAGAGCCGGGGCGAGGGCCAGGGCGGCGACCGGTGCCCCACCGCCTCCTCGGCGCGCAGCAGGATCCCCGGGGTCTCCCCGCCGACCTTCAGCTGGGCGATCCCGGCCGCGTCGAACCGGAATCCCAGGGTGAACCCGGCCCGCTCGTAGAAGTGCACGGCCTCGCCGAGGTCCCCGACGGGCAGCAGCACGTTGTCGAACCCGAGCAGCTCGTACGACTCTTCGTCTGACATGTCGTCAGATTAAGCGGAAGCCGCCCGGAAGCGAGGAGCCCCACCGGTGAGGATCCGGCGGGGCTCCCTCGGAAGGCGGGACGGACCTGCATCCGACCTACGTCGGACCTACATGCTGCTCAGCGAGCGGGCGTAGTTGATCTGGCCCATGACGGCCTGGAAGGCGTCCGGGCTGTGCGCCGGGATCATCGTGGAGTGGTGCCGGCCGGCACTGGTCACGGTGACCTGGATGTAGCCCGTGGTCTTCTTCTCCTTCATCAGCAGGAAGAGCAGACCGAGCAGGCAGAACAGGAAGAAGATGATGGCGAGCACGATGGCGTGCGTCGGCATCTTCTCCTCGGTGTGCGACATGTCGGTGGCGTTCCACACCGCGCCGCGCAGCGGCAACTGGCCTGCCGGGGTGACGATCTGATCGCCCGTCACCGTGATGTCGCCGATGGTCAGCAGCGGAGCGCCGCCCATCGGCATCGGGGCGCCGCCCATCGCCATCGCGGCGGGGTCCTGCGGGTGCGGGAAGCCGTACCCCTGCTCCACGGGCGCGGGGTAGCCGTACCCGGGCGGGCCCTGCGGCGCGGCCGGGTAGCCGTAGGCCGGTGTTCCCTGCGGCAACGGCTGCGGCGGGAACCCCGGGGGCTGCGTGGGGGCAACCGGAGGCTGCGCGGGGGCCGCGGGAGGCTGCTCGGGACCCCACTGGTTCGCGCCGTTGTGCGGATTCGGCTCGGTCATGCTCTCGTCCCCCTGATGGTGGCTGTGTCGGATCGAGGTGTCATCCTGCCAGTACCCCGCTCCGGGATGCACAGAGCCCCGTTCCCGGTACGAAAACCGGGAACGGGGCCCACGCCGGCACAGCCGGACGGAGATCAGAAGCGGCGCGTGATCAGGGCGCGCTTGACTTCCTGGATCGCCTTGGTGACCTCGATGCCACGCGGGCAGGCGTCCGTGCAGTTGAACGTCGTACGGCAACGCCACACGCCGTCACGGTCGTTGAGGATCTCCAGGCGCTGCTCGGCCGCCTCGTCACGGCTGTCGAAGATGAAGCGGTGGGCGTTCACGATCGCGGCCGGACCGAAGTACTGGCCGTCGTTCCAGAACACCGGGCAGGACGAGGTGCACGCGGCGCACAGGATGCACTTGGTGGTGTCGTCGAACCGCTCGCGGTCCTCGGCGGACTGCAGACGCTCGCGCGTCGGCTCGTTCGTCTCCTTGGTGATGAGGAACGGCATGACGTCCCGGTACGCCTGGAAGAACGGCTCCATGTCGACCACGAGGTCCTTCAGGGCCGTCAGACCCTTGATGGGCTCGACCGTGATCGGCTTCTCGGGGTTGACGTCCTTGATGAGCGTCTTGCAGGCCAGACGGTTCTTGCCGTTGATCCGCATGGCGTCCGAGCCGCAGATGCCGTGGGCGCAGGAGCGGCGGAAGGTCAGCGTGCCGTCCAGGTCCCACTTGATCTTGTTGAGACCGTCGAGGACGCGCTCCTTCGGGTCCATCTCCAGCTGGAAGTCCTCCCAGTGGACCTCCGCCGAGACCTCCGGGTTGAACCGGCGGATCCGCAGGGTGACCGTGATGTAGGGGGACGCCGCGGCCTCCGCCTCCACCTTGTCCAGAACAGGGGTAGCCATCAGTACTTACGCTCCATCGGCTGGTAGCGGGTCTGGACGACCGGCTTGTAGTCGAGACGGACGGTTTCCGAGCCGTCGTTGCCGACCTCGCGGTACGCCATGGTGTGGCGCATGAAGTTGACGTCGTCGCGGTTCGGGTAGTCCTCGCGGTAGTGACCGCCGCGGGACTCCTTGCGGGCGAGGGCGGACACGGCCATGACCTCGGCCAGTTCGAGCAGGTTGCCCAGCTCGATGGCCTCCAGCAGGTCCGTGTTGAACCGCTTGCCCTTGTCCTGGATCGACACGTTCTTGTAGCGCTCGCGCAGCTCGGCGACCTTCTCGACCGCCGTCTTGATCGTCTGCTCGGTGCGGAACACCATGACGTTGGCGTCCATGGTCTCCTGCAGCTCACGGCGGATCTGGGCGACCCGCTCGTTGCCGGTGGAGGAGCGCAGCTGCTCGATCTGCTCGACGACGAACGCCTCCGGGTTCTCCGGCAGCTCGACGAAGTCGGCCCTGTGCGCGTACTCGGCGGCGGCGATGCCGGCGCGGCGGCCGAACACGTTGATGTCCAGCAGCGAGTTGGTGCCGAGGCGGTTGGCGCCGTGCACGGAGACACAGGCGACCTCGCCGGCCGCGTACAGGCCCGGGACGACGGTGGTGTTGTCCGAGAGGACCTCACCCTCGACGTTCGTCGGGATGCCGCCCATCGCGTAGTGCGCGGTCGGCTGGATGGGGATCGGGTCCGTGTAGGGCTCGATGCCGAGGTACGTACGCGCGAACTCGGTGATGTCCGGGAGCTTGGCGTCCAGCTGCTCCGGCGGAAGGTGGGTCAGGTCCAGGTAGACGTGGTCGCCCTCGGGACCGCAGCCGCGGCCCTCGCGGATCTCCGTGTAGATGGAGCGGGAGACGACGTCACGGGACGCGAGGTCCTTCATGACCGGCGCGTACTTCTCCATGAAGCGCTCGCCGTCCTTGTTGCGGAGGATGCCGCCCTCACCACGGGCGCCCTCCGTCAGCAGGATGCCCATGCGCCAGATGCCGGTCGGGTGGAACTGGAAGAACTCCATGTCCTCCAGCGGCAGACCCCGGCGGTAGCACGCGGCCTGGCCGTCACCGGTCAGGGTGTGCGCGTTGGAGGTCACCTTGAAGAACTTGCCGGTGCCGCCGGAGGCGTAGATGACCGACTTCGCCTGGAAGAGGTGGATCTCACCGGTGGCCAGCTCGTAGGCGACGACACCGGCCGAGTGCTTGACGCCGTCGACCTCGGTGATCAGCTGGTCCAGGACGTAGAACTCGTTGAAGAACTCCACGCCCTCCTTGACGCAGTTCTGGTACAGCGTCTGGAGGATCATGTGGCCGGTGCGGTCGGCCGCGTAGCACGCGCGGCGGACCGGGGCCTCGCCGTGGTTGCGGGAGTGGCCGCCGAAGCGGCGCTGGTCGATCTCACCCTTGGGCGTCCGGTTGAACGGCAGGCCCATCCTCTCCAGGTCGAGGACCGCGTCGATGGCCTCCTTCGCCAGGATCTCGGCGGCGTCCTGGTCGACCAGGTAGTCACCGCCCTTGATCGTGTCGAAGGTGTGCCACTCCCAGTTGTCCTCCTCCACGTTGGCGAGCGCGGCGGCCATGCCGCCCTGCGCGGCGCCCGTGTGGGAGCGGGTCGGGTAGAGCTTCGTCAGGACCGCGGTGCGGCTGCGCTTCGTCGACTCGATGGCCGCGCGCATGCCCGCGCCACCGGCGCCGACGATGACGGTGTCGTACTTGTGGATCTTCATGATTCTCGCAGCCCCGTGCCTAGCGGATGTTCGGGTCGAAGGTGAAGATCACCAGCGTGCCCAGCAGGATGGTGAACACCGTGGCCGTGTAGAGCAGAGCCTTCAGCCACAGCCGGGTGTTCGCGCGCTCCGCGTAGTCGTTGATGACCGTGCGCAGGCCGTTGGCGCCGTGCAGCATCGCGAGCCACAGCATCGCCAGGTCCCACACCTGCCAGAACGGGGACGCCCAGCGGCCGGCCACGAAGGCGAAGCCGATCTTGGAGACGCCGCCGTCCAGCACCAGCTGGATCAGCAGGTGGCCGATGACCAGGACGACCAGGACGACGCCGGACAGGCGCATGAACAGCCAGGCGGCCATCTCGAAGTTGCCCCGCGTGGACTTCGGGGTCTTCTTCGTGCGCCGGCGCGGAGCCTCGATCAGCGGGGCCGGGTTGTCGACGTTGTACACGGGGGTGCCCTCGACGGGGCCGACTCCGGACACGGTGGTTTCAGTCGTGGACATGGGCGTCAGCTCCCGAACAGAACACGAGCGGCGTGGCCGAGAACGGGGTAGATCGCCCCGACCATCAGGACGACCCAGACACCGACGACGGTCCAGAGCATCTGCTTCTGGTAGCGCGGGCCCTTCGACCAGAAGTCGACGGCGATGACGCGCAGGCCGTTGAGCGCGTGGAAGAGGATGGCGGCGACGAGGCCGTACTCCAGCAACGCGACGATCGGCGTCTTGTAGGTGGCTACGACCTTGTCGTAGTCCTCGGGGCTGACACGGACGAGAGCGGTGTCCAGCACGTGAACGAACAGGAAGAAGAAGATGAGGACACCGGTGACTCGATGAGCCACCCAGGACCACATGCCTTCCCGGCCGCGGTACAGCGTTCCAGCCGGCACGGAAGTTCCCTCCGGGGAGCGGGGACTAGGGCCGCGCCGGCTTCACGGTCGGTCGGGCCCGGCCGGGTACGGTCCACCGGCCCCCAGCATCGTAGCGATGCGCCGCGCCGTGCCTGACAGGGGGCCTACCTTGTGTGATCAAAGTGGCACCGGACGGGCTAGAGATGTGGCATCCGGGGTGGTGTGTGCGGTTCCCTGCCGGGTGCGGGCGCGCTGTGACCGTTCGCGCCCCGCGGCGCAGCCGCTGGTGGATGCGGCCCCGCGCCCCTGAGGAGGTGGGCCAGCCGCCCTCCCGCGAGGCGCCGCAGTTCCTCCGCGGCTATGACCCGTTCCTCCTCGGGATCGTTCACCAATCGTGATCGGATGGCTTCGAGGATGCGGTCGATGGCTTCGTCCGGGTGAGCGTCGCCCAGATAGATGACGAACGCGTGTCCGAATCGGGCCTCGTAGGCGGCGTGGGCCGCGCCCAGGGCCATGTGGGCGGCCGAGTAGGTGTCCGCGGGAAGCTCGGGGAGCGACTCGCCGGCGAGGGCTTCCGAGAGGTCGCCGGGGGAGAGGTCGTACGCCGCCTCGTCCGCCGCCGCCAGGAGGGCGCCCAGGTCGGGGTACGGGCGGTGGTCGGCGAGTCGGCGGGACCAGTGCGGGCTGCGCAGGCAGTGCAGGAGGAGGGCTCGGGCCTCGGTGGCGGGGGCCGCGTTGAAGGCGTCGAGCGGCTTGGGGAGACAGGGCGGGCGATGCGCTGGCAGCGTGGGTCCTCGCGTCACATGTGGTGTGGCAGGGGATGCTGTGAGTGGCAGGGGATGCTGTGAAAGGTGTGTCGTCAGGTTATCGAGAGTGATCACAGTGTGTCCGGTGGATGCCCGAATTTCACTCGAACGGCAGAGTTTCGGAACGCCTCGATGACGTATGGATGGTCGATCGGCCGTACGTTGATCAGGTGAGTCAGCACAGACGCCGCTCTTCGGCGCGGCAGGTCAAACGGAAGCGGGCGGTGGTCGCGGCCGCGGTCGTCGGGACCGTCGCGGTCGGCGTGGGCGTCGGCCTGTGGGCCTCGGCGGGCGAGGGCACCCGCGGCGTCGTGGACGTCGGCGAGGCCGCCCCGAGTCCGTCACCCAGCCGGTCCTACCCGATGTCCGAGGCGCCGAGCACGATCCCCGCCGTGCGTTCCCACACCCCCGCGCGCGGCCCCGGCTGGGGGCCCCACAAGGGGGCGCGGGTGCTGGTGAGCGACCCGAAACTGGCCGACGAGGGCCTGCTGGTGGCCGGCGAGCTGGGCCTCGACTACGCGGGCCAGAAGGACGACGCGCGGTCCGGGGACGTACGGCTCGCGCTCGGCGGGAGCGGCAACCCCGAGTCGTACACCGTGAACGTGCACGACGGGCGGGTCGACATCAGCGGGCCGGGCGAGGCGGGCGTCTTCTACGGCACCCGCACCCTGAAGCAGGAGGTGCACGGCGGCGGCACGGCCCCGGAGGGCGTCGTACGCGACGAACCCGCCAAGCCGGTGCGCGGCTTCATGCTCGACATCGCGCGCAAACCGTTCTCCGAGACGTGGATCGAGGACCGGATACGTGAGCTGGGCGATCTGAAGTTCAACGAACTGGGGCTGCACTTCTCCGACGACCAGGCCTTCCGGATCGAGTCCAGCACCCACCCCGAGATCGTCTCCAAGGACCATCTGACCAAGGCGCAGGTCAAGAAGATCGTCGACCTGGCGGCCTCCCGGCACATCACCGTCGTCCCCGAGATCGACTCGCCCGGACACCTGGGCGCGGTGCTCGCCGCCCACCCCGACCTGCAGCTGCGCAACGTGAACGGCGTTCCGACGCGCGGCGCGATCGACATCTCCAAGCCCGCCTCCGCGCAGATCGTCGACGATCTGCTGAACGAGTACGCCGGGCTCTTCACCGGCGGCCAGTGGCACCTGGGCGGCGACGAGTACCAGGCCCTGACCGTCTCCGACCCGGGTGCCTCCTTCCCGCAGCTCGCGGCGGCGGCCCAGCGGAAGTACGGCTCCGGCGCGACCGTCGGCGACCTCGCCACCGGCTGGATGAACGACCGCGCCGCCACCGTACGGGCCCACCAACGCACCATCAGGGCGTGGAACGACGGCTTCTTCCGCGGCACGTCCGTACAGGTCGACAAGGACCTCCAGGTCGCCTACTGGACCGGCAAGGAGATCGGTGCCACGGAGCCGGTGAGGTACCTGGACGACGGACGCGAGCTGATCAACTACAACGACGAGTTCCTCTACTACGTGCTCGGCGAGCCGCAGACCTTCGTCTACCCGACCGGGCAGCGCATCTACGAGCAGTGGACCCCGCGGGTGGTGCGCGGCACGACCGCCGTTCCGGCGCGGTACGACGGGCAGATCCTCGGCGGGTCGTTCGCGGTGTGGTGCGACGTCCCCGACGCGCAGACCGAGGCGCAGGTCGCCGCGGGCATCCGGATGCCGCTGCGGGCCACCGCGCAGAAGCTGTGGGACCCGCGCGAGCCGAGCCTGACCTGGGCCGAGTTCACGAAGCTGGCGGACCGGCTGGGCTGAGTTCACGAAGCCGGCGGACCGGCCGGGCCGAGGGCGTCCCGGAGCCGCGGAGCGCCAGGGCCCGCCCTCACGATCATTCGCATGCAGCACCGGCGGGCGCTCGCGGGCCCCGTCCTTGGCTGAAAAACGCCCGCTGTGACACTCCCGGGCCGATCCACGCAGTAAGGGGAAGTGCGGGCTCCGTGCAAAGGCCGGGCCCCGGTTTTGGAGGCTTCCATGAGCCTGATGGAACTGATCGCGCAGGCCGACGACCGTGGACTGGCGGCCGGCGGGCTGGCCTGTTCCGATCGGTGTGTCCCCCTGCTGGGCGGCGACGACGAGCTGCTGCGCCCGCTGTGGGCCCACCTAGCCGACGGCTCCGACTGGTCCGCGAGCCTGGACAAGGCGCGCGGCACGCTCGCCCCGGCCGGCCCCGGCGAGGACGAGGCGGCACGGCTCGCCCGCCGCATGCTGGAAGCCGCCCCGGCCGAGCGCACCGGCGACGCGGTACGGGCCTGGGCCGACGCCTGCTCCGTCGCCTCCCTGCTCATCCACCGGCAGCTCGACCCCGCCGTCGACGAGAACACCCCCGCCGACGACGTGGACGACGAACGCGCCGGCGGCCCGGAGAGCGTCTCCCCGCTGGTCTCCGCCGAACTGCGCCGCCAGATCCTCGTCCTCGAAGTCCTCGCCGGGCACGGCGCGCACGGCCTGCGCCGCGCCCTGGACGTCACCGTCGAGGGCCGGCGGGTCCTGCGCGCGGTGGTCTCGCGCCGGGAACGGCTGGCGTAGCGGCCGCAGTCTGCGCGCTCGACTCCCCCCGGCCGTCCGTACCGCCCGAATTCCGACCCGGGCAGCCGCAAACCCGGTTTCCCGGGGGAGTCCTGTGCGCGTCCTGCACCTGAGGTGGGGCGGTCCTGCGCCGGTTGCCGCACCGGCGGCGAACAGGGTGACGGATCCCAGGTCGGGACCGCTCTTCCCTATGTGACAGCGCAGCACGTGACAGCACAGACGCAGACCAGGCCGCCCGCCGCGGCGAAGCCCGCGCGATGGGCCGCGGACGCGGTGGCCGCCATGCGCGAGGGCGCGCGGGTGCGGCTCGACTACTCGGCACAGAGCCTGTGGCGGGTCGACCGCATGATCGAGGAGATCCGGCGCGAGGGGCCGCCGTACGAGGCGGTCGAGAACGTGCTGCGCGGATTCGGCGCCTACGCCGGCGAGGTCATCGTCCGGCAGACCGGAGCCCAGTGGTGGGCGACCGGCGGCGACCACTGGGTCCGCACGCCCGACGGCCGGCTGTGGGACCCCGTGGACGAGGCCCGGCGCGCGTACGCCGGCAACGGCTCACTGCGCCTGCTGTGCCGGGACGCCACCGCCGGCGGATGAACCGGCGCCGGGCCCCGCTCGCAGCGGGCGGGACCCGGCCCGTACGTCGCACAAGGCCGTGCGGCCCGGTACGCGGATCGCACGGAACCCATCATCCGGCGGACTCTGACCCCGACCCCGACCCCGACCCCGACTCCGCCTCTGACTCTGACTGCGCCGGTGTCGCCGACGGGAGTTCCGCCTGGCAGGTGGCCCGGCCGAACCGCCCGTACGCGGACGCGGTCTGCACGTGATTGCCGCGCACGGCGAGCGAACAACTCGCCTGCCCGCCCTTCTCGCCGAGCGTGATCGAGACCAACGGCGGCCTGCCGAGCGGCACGTGGACGGTCTTCTTCCACGGCAGGGTCACCGCGTGGTCCACGGTCGCCGTCCCGGCCCCGCTGCTGCCCTGGTAGGCGATGTCGGCGGTGCCGTCACCGGTGACCTCGTACGTCACCGCGGCCGTCGGGGCGGAGGGTCTGGCCGGCTTGTCCTCGCTGTCGAGCACGCCGTAGAGGACGAGTCCGGTGCACACGGCGAGCAGGGCGGCGCCGATGAGGAGACCGGTGCGATCGGGGTGGGAGGCGCGCGCCGGCTCGTCGGGCGCGGAGTTGTCGTCGGAACTCCCGTCGAACGCCTTGGTGTCGGCGGCAGCGTCCGCCGTCGTTTCCCGCTCTTCAGCGCCCATGAAAAGTCCCTTGTGAATCGGTCGCTCGAATTCGCGCGCACCTGCCGGAATTCCCGGATCCGGGCTCTTATACAGGACGCGGGACGGCGCCTGCCAGTGGCCGGACAAACCGGGCGCCGATTTACCGCGATGGGTGAACTTTCGGGATTCGCGAACTCAGTTGACATGCCATCACTCGTGTGACTAAAACCGCGGCGCCGCTACGTCTGACCTCCTCTGATGAGGTCGGTCGAATGTTTAGCGGTCGATGTTTATGACGACTGACACAAGGAAAGGGTTGCGGTGAAACCCAGATTGGGCAGGCTTATAGCGTGCCTTGTGGTATCCGCGGTGGTTGGTACCGCGTTGCCGCAGGTCGCTTATGCGGCGTCCGGTTCGGACGACGGTGACGGCGGTGGCGGAAAGGGGATTGTCGACACCGTCAAGGGTTGGTTCGGCGACGACGATCACCCGCTCGTCGAGCCGCCGTCCCACAACGAGCTGGACGTGGCCGACCGGCAGAAGCTGCCGAGGGGCGTGAAGGCTCCGAAGGCGAAGCGGGTCAAGGAGCTGACGGGCCGGCGCACCTCGACGGCTCGGTTCTGGCAGATGTCGGACGGCCGGGTGCAGGCGGAGCTGTCGGCGGTGCCGACGTCGTACCGCTCGGGCTCGGGCAAGAAGGCGTCCTGGAAGTCGATCGACACCGCCGTCCACGCGACGGACGCGAAGGGCTTCGACTACGCCAACACGACCAACGAGGGCCGGAGTTGGTTCGGCTCGGACGCCGGTCACCTGGTCCGGTTCCGGTCGCCGGACGGCCGTACGGTCACGCTGGGCCTCAAGGGCGCGGGCGGTGCGCTGAAGCCGTCGGTGAAGGGCTCGACGGTCACGTACAAGGACGCGGTGAACGGCGCGGACCTGGAGTACGGCGTCGGTCCGGGCCGGGTGAAGGAGAACATCACCCTCGCCGAACGCCCCACCGGTCCACTGAAGTTCACGTTCACGCTGGACACCGACGGTCTGGTGCCGCGCGCCCGTAAGGACGGGTCGGTGGCGCTGTTCGGTGCGCTGCCGAACACGCCGGTCATGGTGATTCCGGCGCCGTTCATGACGGACGCGAAGAAGGCCGACACGTCGGTCTTCGGCAGGACGTACAGCACGGCCGTGCGGCAGAAGCTCACGAAGGACGGCACGTCCTGGAAGCTGACCGTGACGCCGGACGCGAAGTGGCTGGCGTCGAAGGACCGCCAGTACCCGGTCGTCATCGACCCGACGATCACGATCGCGCCGTCGCCGTCGGAGTCGCAGGACACGATGGTCCTGTCGGACCAGGCGGCGACGAACTTCAACACGAGCTGGAAGCTGTCGGTGGGCCGTACGGCCACCGGTACGGCCCGCTCCCTGATCAAGTTCCCGTTGAGCGAGATCCCCTCGGGCACGAAGATCGACTCGGCGCGCCTGGAGATGTACTTCGACAACGCGCACGACGGCGGCGGCACGAAGGTGCCGGTCGAGGTGCACCGGGCGACCGGCGCCTGGGACGAGTCGACGGCGACCTGGAGCAACACCAGTGCGCTGGCGGGTGAGCTGTCCGGCACCAGTTACACGGTGGACGACGGTGACGCGGGCACCACGGCCGCGTCGGGATCCTGGCCGGTGTCGACGTCGACGCTCGCGCAGTACGCGGTCGGCGGCGACTACCACTACAACAAGGACGCGGTCGCCGGGGACACGTACACCTGGCAGCCGAACATCAAGGACGCGGGCAGCTACCAGGTCGACGTGCACTACGTCTCGGCGACCGACCGTGCGACGAACGCCCCGTACTCGGTGACGTCGAAGACCGGTACGACCACGTACACGGTGAACCAGCAGTCCGGCACCAACGGTGTGTGGGCTCCGCTGGCGGGCGGTGCGCAGATCGACTTCGCCGCGGGTACGGCGGGCAAGGTCGTGCTCGGTGACGGGCCGGCGTCCGCGTCGACGGCGGTGATCGCGGACGCGGCCCGTTTCACCAACCCGGCGATGATCAACAAGGACATCGGCGAGTACAGCCAGTGGCACAAGTTCCCGGTGACGGACACGGTGCAGCAGTGGCTGGACGGTTCGTCGGTGAACAACGGGTTCGTGCTGAAGGCGGCGGACGAGTCGACGGCCGGCCCGGTCGGCGGCCCGCGCTACGAGGCAGGTGACGGCGACTACGGCGGCGAGACCTCCACGATCCCGCGCCTGACGGTCACCTACGGCAAGGTCGGCACCGCGCTCGACTCGCCGACCGTGGTGCACTCCACGGGCCCCGAGCTGAGCTGGAAGGCCTACGCGAACACGACCGGTGACCCGGGCAACGACATCGTCGAGTACCAGCTGCACCGTTCCACGCAGCAGGCGTTCACGCCGTCGGCGGCCACGCTCGTGGCGCCGGTCTCGAAGTCGGTGACGGCGTACACGGACACCACCGCGACCCCGACGCCGGATTCGTCGTCGGAGGAGATCGGGCGGTCGTACTACTACCAGCTGGCGGTGAAGACGAAGAGCGGCCAGCTCCTCGGTTCGCCGACCCGCATCGTGGGTGTGCCGAAGGCGGGCCGCACGATGCGCCTGATCCAGGGCTCGGCGGGCGCGGTCACGGACACCACCCTGTCCTCCGCGACCCCGACGACCAACCTGGACACGATCGGCCGGGACGGTGTGGGCCAGAAGTGGCTGAGCGTGGGCAACAACACGCCCACCAACACCACCGAGAAGACCCGCGCGGTGCTGAAGTTCCCGACCACCGCGATCCCCACCACCGCCACGGTGCTGGAGTCCCGGCTGTTCCTGTGGGGCGCGGAGACCACCACCAAGACCAACGGTGCGATCTACGAACTCCACGGCCTGAACAAGGACTTCACCGAGACCCAGGCCACCTGGAACAACGCCAACACCACCACCGCCTGGACCGCGGCGGGCGGCGACTACTCCGGGACCGTCTCCGACACCGTCGCCACGGTCTCGGACGTCGGCCGGCACTGGTGGGACGCGACCTCCCTCACCCAGGGCTGGACCCGCACCCCCACCTCCAACCACGGCGCCCTGGTCAAGCTGAAGGACGAGACGGCCACCGGCCCCCAGGAACAGACCATGTTCCTGGCCTCGGAGGCCGCCGACCCGCAGATCGGCCCGCTGCTGCGCGTGATCTACGTCGACTCCACCACGGACGACACGTACTACGCGCCGCAGACCCCGGCCCGTATGACCCCCAACTCCACCTACACGGTGGACTTCACGGTCACGAACACCACCAACGCCGCCTGGGCGACGGGTGAGCGGGTGCTGTCGTACACCTGGCAGCTCCCCGACGGCACGGACATGACGACGGGCGGCAACCAGCTCTCCACCGCCGTCCCGGCGCTGTCGCCCGGCCAGTCGGCGACGATCCAGGCGCAGGTCAAGACGCCGATCAACTCGGACACGGGCAGCAAGCGCACCAAGTACGTGCTCGGCTGGGACGTCAAGAAGGTCGCGGACGGCTCCTGGCTTTCGGCCGGCACGGGTGGCATCCCGGCCCTGAAGCAGAACGTGGCGGTCGAGGACCCGACCTCGAACGCGCTGGGCCTGGAGAAGTTCTACTCCTACACCGGCAAGAACACCGGTGCCGGCGCGACGGTCATGAACAACCTGGCCTCGGGCAACACCGTGTGGTCGTACAACGCGTTCACCAACCCGGGGCGTGGTCTGACGACGTTCGCGCGGTTCTCGTACAACTCGCTGGACACCGACAACCCGAACGGTGGCGCGGGTGCGGGCTGGTCGGCGCAGCTGGGCGGGCCGATCCGGCTCGGTGCGGCGCTGGACTTCCATCCCAACCCGGTGCAGAACGCGACCGAGATCCGGCTTCCCGACGGTGACGGCACCACGCACGTCTTCACCAAGCAGCCGGACGGATCGTGGAAGGCCCCGGCGGGCGTCCACTACCGCATCACCATGAAGTCGGGCCTGGACTGCACCCCGGCGAAGGACCCGGTGCCGGACGCGTGGACGCTGCTGCGTCCGGACGGTACGCGGTTCTTCTTCGGCTGTGACGGCTACCTGACGTCTGTCGTGGACAAGAACGGCAACACGCAGACGTACACCTACGAGCAGCACAAGACCCAGGGCAAGGCGGCGAAGTTCCTCGCCTACGTCACCGACCCGGCGGGCCGGCAGTCCCTGACGCTCGACTACTACCAGAAGGGCGACGCGTCGTACGACTACATCGACGGCACGGGCGCCAAGGTCACCGGCACCAACCTGACCGACCCGGACATCTACGACCACGTGAAGTCCGTCACGGACATCTCGGGCCGCAAGGTCTCCTTCCTCTACACGGTCCAGGGCCTGCTGGGGCGGTTCACCGACGGTGACGGCTCCGCCCAGCCGAAGAACTTCACGTTCACCTACGACGCCACCCAGGGCAACAAGAACGTCAAGCTGGTCAAGGCCACGGATCCGCGCGGCCACGACACCAGCTTGGTCTACAACGAGCCGAAGGCGGGCGACGACCCCAAGTACCACTGGTGGACGAAGACCGTCACCGACCGCCTCGGCGGTGACACCGGCTTCGTCTACGCCGCCGACACCACGAACACCAAGTTCACCGACACCACGGTCACGGACGCCGAGACGCACGCCACGAAGTACGTCACCGACGACTTCGGCCGCCCGGTCCAGACGACCAACGCCAAGTCCCAGACCACGAAGATGAGCTGGGACGCCGACAACAACGTCACCTACCTGGAGGAGGACAACGGCGCAAGGACCGCGTACTGCTACGACCAGAAGACGGGCTACCCGCTCTGGCAGCGCGACGCGGAGAACAACAAGGCGGGCGTGCCCGACCAGTCGGCCACCTGCGTCACGGACAGCTCCAAGTGGCCTGCGAACGCGGCGAAGTACGAGTACCAGACCCGCGCCGACGGCTTCTCGGCGGACCTGTACCGCAAGACGTCGCCCGAGGGCCGCGCCTGGCAGTTCGGCTACGACGCGTTCGGGAACCTGAAGACGGTCACCGACCCCAAGGGCGTCGCGACCACCACGGTCCCGGACGACTACACCACGAAGTACGACTACGACGCCTACGGCGAGCTGACCAGGGCGACCGACGCCAACGGCAATCCGACGACCTACGGCGACTTCACGCCGGTCGGCTACCCGAACACCATCACGGACGCGCTGAACACGTCGACCACGTACGTCTACGACGAGCGCGGCCAGGTCACCCAGGTCACCGACGCGCTGGGCAAGAAGACGCTGCAGACGTACGACACGTACGGGCGTCCGCTGGCCAAGTCGGTGCCCAAGGACCAGGACGCCGGTGTCCTGATCACCACCCCCGCGCCGGTGTACGACGCCAACGACAACATCACGTCCTCCACCGCTGCCAACGGTGCGGTGATGACGGCGGCGTACGACTCCGCGGACCAGATGGTCTCGTCGACGGACCCCACGGACACGCCGGGCGGTCCCGAGCGCAGGACCGACTACACGTACGACAAGGTCGGCAACCTCAGGACGACGACCGAGCCCAAGGGCACGGCGACGACGACGGACCCCACCGACTACGTCACCACCCACACCTACGACGAGATCTACGAGCCCGTCTCGGTGGTCAACTCCGCCGGGGACAAGATCTCCTACGAGTACGACGGCGTCGGCAACCTGGTCACGGTCATCGACCCGAAGAAGAACGCGACCACGGACCCCGCCGACTACACCTCCAAGACCGCCTACGACCTGAACCACCGGTCCGTATCGGTCACCGACGCGCTGGGCAGGGTCAGCTCGCGCACCTATGACAAGGACTCGCTGGTCGTCGCCAGCAAGGACGCCGAGAACAACCAGACCCTGATCACCTACGACGAGAGGGGCAAGCAGACCGAGGTCAAGGTCCCGCACGAGGGCACCACGACACGGTCGACCAAGTACGAGTACGACCAGGCCGGCAACACCACCAAGGTGATCACTCCGCGTGGTGTGCAGACGGCGAACGCCGACGACTTCACCTCGCGCACCGAGTACGACGCGCTGAACCGCCCGGTGAAGCAGTTCCAGCCGTACGACCCGGCGGACGCCCGCTACAACGACCCGAACGTCTACACCGCGACGTCCTACGACGCGGTGGGCCGGGTCGCCAAGACCTCGGCGCCGCCGTCCGAGGGGCAGACGGTCCGCAACGACACCACGTACTCGTACTTCGACAACGGCTGGACCAAGTCGTCGACGGATCCGTGGGACATCGTCACCACGTACGACTACAACGAGCTGGGCCGGCAGACCGCCCGTACCCTCACCTCGGCGGGAGGCTCGTCCAACCGCACGATGAGCTGGTCGTTCTACCCGGACGGCAAGCTGAAGTCGAAGTCGGACGACGGTGTGCCGGTGGGCAGCGCGGTCGCGCTCGTCGACAACTCGGACACCCAGAACACCAGCTCCACCGGTACCTGGACGAAGAGTGACAAGGCCGGCCAGCAGGGCTACGACCACCAGGTCCACGCCGCCGGAACCGGGACCGACGCGTTCACCTGGACGCTGAACATCCCCAAGGACGGCACGTACACGGCCTATGTGAAGTACCCGCAGGTCACCGGTGCCGCGACGGCCGCCAAGTACACGGTCACCAAGTCCGACGGCACGACCACGGACGTGGTCCGCGACCAGAACGCGGCCCCGGGCACCTGGGTCGATCTCGGCTCGTTCGCCTTCGCGCAGGGCAACGCGGCCAAGCTCCAGCTGTTCCAGAACAGCGCGGGCGCGGTCGTCGCCGACGGCGTCAAGCTCGTCCGCGACAACTCGGCCGACACGGACGACGAGAAGCACACCTTCGCCTACGCCTACGACGTCAACGGCAACCTGACGTCGATCGACGACACCTCACCCGGTGCGCCGATCGACGCCTACGCCATCGCGTACACGGGCCTGGACCAGATCCAGAAGGTCACCGAGTCGCTGGCGGGCACGGCGAAGAAGTCCACCTCCTACACCTACGACGCCAACAGCCAGCCGGAGACGGTCACTCACCCCGACCAGTTCTCCAAGTACACCTACGATGCCCGTGATCTGACCGCGACGGTCTCGGTCGGCACCTCGCCGACGGACACGTCCGCCAAGGTCACGTCGTACACGTACACCGATCGCGGCCAGGTCCTGAAGGAGACCAAGAACAACGGCAACACGGTCGACAGCACCTACTTCCTCGACGGCGCGCTCAAGTCCACCGTGGAGAAGAAGGCCGGCGGCACCGTGGTGGCCTCGCACACCTACGCCTACGACGCCAACGGCAACAAGTCGCAGGACGTCGCGAGGAAGATGAACGCCGACAACCACGCGGCGTACCTCGACTCCACCACCGACTTCACCTACGACCCGGTCGACCGGCTCACCAGGTCGGTCAAGACCGGCAACGGCGCGTCGACCGACACATACGTCAACGACGACAACTCCAACGTCGTCAGCCAGACGGTCGGGGGCACGTCCACGGCCTTCACCTACGACCGCAACCGGCTGCAGAGCGCGTCCGTCGCGGGTACGTCGTTCCAGTACGACTACGACCCGTTCGGCCGCCAGGAGTCGGTCACCAGCAACGGCAAGGTCGTCGGGCGCAGCGTGTACGACGGCTTCGACCACGTCGTCGAGTCCCAGAAGACGGACGGGACCGGCACGATGAAGTCGACGAAGTACACCTTCGACCCGCTCGACCGCACCCTGTCCAAGACCGCCGACGGCAAGACCACGGACTTCGAGTACCTGGGTCTTTCCGGCGAGGTCCTGGACGAGAAGGTCGCCGGCCAACTGTCCAAGTCCTTCCAGTACAGCCCGTGGGGCCAGCGCCTGTCCCAGGTCAAGCAGAACACCGACGGGACGACCGAGGACACCTACTACAGCTACAACAGCCACACCGACGTCGACGCGGTGACCGACAAGAACGGTGACACCAAGGCCACTTACGGCTACACCGCCTACGGAAGCGACGACACCTCCGAGTTCACCGGCATCGACAAGCCCGACGCCCAGAACCCCGCCAAGGAGGACTACAACCCCTACCGGTACAACGGCAAGCGCTGGGACGCCCAGTCCGGCACGTACGACATGGGCTTCCGCGACTACAGCCCGGGTCTGAACCGCTTCACCTCCCGGGACATGTACACCGGAGCGCTGGCCGACATGGGCCTCGGCGCCGACCCGTTCACCGGAAACCGCTACGCCTTCGGCGGCGGCAACCCGGTGAGCAACGTCGAACTGGACGGTCACTTCTTCCTCGTCGACGACGTGGTCGAAGTCGCGGCCGTGGTGGTCGTGGTCGCCGCGGTCGCGACGTACGCGGTCGCGACCAACCATGACGTGCAGACCTCCATCAACGACACCTTCGACGCGATCACGTCGGGTATCGGGGACCTCTTCAGCAGCGACGGCGAGGACGAACCGGATCCCGCGCCGGCTCCCCGGCCGCGTCCCGGTCCGGTGCCCGGGGACGGTTCGGGCACGGACAACAAGAAGCGGTGCGAGGACGACCCCAAGTCGAGCCGCTTCCAGTACCAGTCGCTGGACGGGGAGGGCCGCGCCCAGGGCGCGACCGCGCTGATCTGCCCGAGCGACCTGAAGGCCCCGCTCGCGAGCCGGGACGACGGCGGCTCGGTGAACGTGTACGGGTTCCCGGACCCGGCGCAGAACACCCCCCGGTCGGGGAAGGGCAACATCTTCGACCGCACGCACATCGTCGGTGACAAGGTGAGCGGCGACTGGGTGAACGAGAACCTGTTCACCGGGTTCAAGCGCATGAACCGGAGCGGCATGCGGCGCTGTGAGATCAAGATGGAGAAGCAGCTCGCGGCCGGGAAGTGGGTCATGTACACCGGTAAGGTCAACTACAGCCATACCACTGGATATGCGGACAGCATCACGATGTCCGCCTATACGGAGGACGGAGTACTGTTCAACAACATCGTGGTCGAGAACAGCCCGGAATGGCAGACGACATGCTGAGGATCGAAGAGCTGGAGGCCGCGCTTCCGGCGATGACGCCGTGGCGTGTCCCCGGGGGGCGCGGCGTGGACTGGGCCGCCCTTGAGGCGGACCTCGGGACGGCGCTGCCCTCGGACTTCCGCGCTCTGGCGGAGGCGTATCCGGTGCTGGTCGTCGACGACTTCCTCACGGTGTCCCTGCCGGTCCCCGGCGCCGAGGCGTCCTGGGCGTCCGAGTCCAGGGACGACGAGATCCTTCAGGACTGGTACGAGATGGACGACATGGAGGGCTATGTCCCCTTCCCCCAGCCGGGAGGCCTGATCGGCTGGGCGTCGTCCAATTCGGGGGACGTCTTCTACTGGAAGACGAGTCCCGCGGACCCGGACGCGTGGCCGGTGGTCGTCCGCACGGACAACGCCGACTGGATCGAGTTCCCGGTCGGTGCCGTGGAGTTCCTGGCCGGCGTGTACGGGCGCACCATCGACGTACCGGGCATGCCGGGGAACTTCCCCGGCGACTTCCCGAAAGTGCTGGGCCTGGACGACCGTATCGACTGATCGGCCGCTGAGCTCCCGCCCCATGTGAAAGAACGATCGCCCCCGGGATTCCCCGGGGGCGATCGCCATGGGGCACCCGGGTCCTCGTCGTCGGGTGGCTGGTGAGCGGCGGACGCGCGGCCAGGTAAGAAGGTTGCGCATCCGGTGAGAGATTCCATGTGGCGATTGACACGTCCATGACCTGTGATGCGGGAGAGGTGGATTCCGCTTGATGATCACGGGGGATTGGCCGACCGCTCCCCCTGGCCTGAGCGAAGGGGGAACGTTGTCATGGGTGAAGTGGACACGCGACCGCGGGCGAGCGACATGCGCGGCTGCGCGGCCGCGTTCGTCGCCCGCGCCACCGCCCGCAGCCGGCTGCCGCTGGACTACTCCGAGGGCAGCCTGCGGGTCGTGGACTTCCTGATCGACGGACTGCGCAAGGGCGGCGCCGGCCGGCAACGGGCGCTGAACCCACTGCTCGGGCTCGGGGCGTACGTCGGTGAGGTGCTGGTGCGCCGCGCCGGCGCGGTGTGGCTGGACTTCGACGCCGAGCAGCGCGTCTACTTCGGCCAGCCGGTGGGGGTGCGGATGCCCGACGGCCGGGTGTGGAACCCGCTGGGCAAGGTGGTCAACCGCTTCGAAGGGGGCGGCCCGGAGGACTCCTTGCAGACCTTCTGGCTGACCCTGCACGGGCGGGCGCGCCGGGATCCGGGCTGACCCGCGCCGCCCGCGCCGCCCGTGCCGGTCAGTCCGCCGTGACTCTCCAGTAGCCGATGCGCGAAGTCCGGTTCGTCCGTGCGGTCGCATCCGGAGCCACCGCTGTCGTGCAACCGGCCCTCGTTCTGGCCGTCCGCCGGTTCTCGGGCGGGGGGGAAGACGCGAAGGCGGGGGCCGGGTCCGGGGCGGCGAGCATCTGGTCAACTGCCCGACGTAGTAAGCCAAGGCGCTCGTCAGCGACTTCAACCGGTGGCCCGCCACGCCCGGTTGTGTCTCCGTGCCGCGCGGGTCGTACTCCGGCGGGACTCGGGCGGAGCTGGGATCGACCCGTGAGCTGTGACATTTCTGTTCGCCGTGACGCTGATGTCCCTGGGGGGCGCGGGACACGGGACGGTCGTGTCGCGCCGTGCTGATGACGCCATGAGCTTCGAGCACAGGCCCGCACAGGGGCGCGTGTTCGGTACGGACGAGTACGGACGAGGACGGTTCTTGGGCCACGGAGGGGAACGTCGGCGCGTGCAGGCGTACGACGGTGAACTGGGGGCGGCCGTCGCGCGGGCCCAGGACGGGGACGAGGCCGCCTTCGCGGTCGCGTACCGCATCGTCCAGCCGGGGCTGCTCGGCTATCTGCGCGGCCTGGTCGGCGACGAAGCCGAGGACGTGGCCGCCGACGCCTGGCTGGAGATCGCCCGTGACCTGGGACGGTTCAAGGGCGACAGCGCCGGGTTCCGCGGCTGGACCGCGACCATCGCCCGGCACCGCGCCCTGGACCATCTGCGCAGACTGCGGGTACGGCCCCGGGCGACCACGCTCGAACAGGACGTACTGGACCTGCCCGGACCGCAGAGCACCCACGACCAGGCGCTGGAGTCCCTGTCCACCGCGCATGCCCTTGAGATGGTCGGCGCGCTGCCGCGCGACCAGGCCGAGGCGGTGCTGCTGAGGGTCGTGGTCGGCCTGGACGGACCGGCCGCCGCACGTGTCCTCGGCAAGCGGCCCGGCGCGGTGCGTACGGCCGCCTACCGGGGGCTGAAACGGCTCGCCCGCCAGCTGGGCGTTCAGGGCGGCACGGACGAAGGTGTGACGGATGGGGGCCCCAGCACGCTGGGGGAGTCGAAATGAAGCATGCGCGACAGCGTGCGGCGTGACGTGGTGGAACGGCTCCCACGCCGCACGGATGAACGCCGGCGGCTGGGGGCCGTATGAATCCGGGGATGCCGGGTGCATCCCGCGGGGCAGAAAGCACGTGACAGACGGCGCGTGACACACAGATCGGACAGGGACGGGAACTGACATGGGTGAGCGGCACAGCGACGGTGGACGTCCCGGCCGTCGGCACGTACACCCCGGTGGCGACACGCCCCACGCAGCCCGGTCCGCCGACGTCCCCGCCCCCGGCGCCACGGACGCCCGGCTGGAGGCGAGCCTCGTCGCCGCCCTGCGCGCCGCCGGTCCCGTCGACCCCGCCGCCGAGCAGCGCGCCCTGGCCGCGTTCCGTACCGCGCGGGACGAGGGTCTGCACGGCCCGCACCGGGCGCGGACCCGGCGCCGGGACGACTGGCGCCCCCGGGAGCCGCGGCGCCTGGGGCTGTCGGTGAAGGCCACGCTCTCGGTGTTCGTCGCGAGCCTCGCGCTGGGCGGTGTCGCCGTGGCGGCGATCGGCGCGGCCGACTCCTCCTCGCACAGCGCCGACGCCGACAAGGAGCACGCGAAGCCGGGGGCGAGCGCCCCGGAGCGGGCCGGTGCCGGCGCCTCGGCCGGGTCGTCCGCCGCGCCCTCGGCGCGCCCGGACCACCCGGACACCGCCAAGGACACGCTGGCGCACTGCCGCGCGTACGAGCAGGTGCGGGGCCGGGGCAAGGCGCTCGACTCCACGGCCTGGCAGCGGCTGCTGACGGCCGCGGGCGGCGAGGACCAGGTCACCGCCTACTGCGCCGACCAGTTGGCGCGGGCGGCCGAGAGCCGAAGCAACGGCCAGGGCGGCAGCGGACAGAGCAGCAGCGGACAGAGCGGCAGCGGCCAGGGCGCCGGGCAGGGCAACGGCCGCAGCAACGGGCGAAACGCCGGCAACGGCACCAGCACCGACGCCGGCACCACGTCGGGCAACAGCGGCAACGCGAACAACAGCAGCGAGACGAGCAACAGCTCGGAGACGAACAACAGCTCACGGGGCTGAAGCCCGATCCGCCGCCACCACCCACCGCGCCGCCGGCCGCCCGGATCAGTGCCCGAGCCTCGTCCTCCAGCCGGCGGGTGATGGGCATCCTCGCGGATGCCGTGCTCGCCCAGCTGGGTGCCCTGGATGCGGGGGCTCGCGGCGGGGGCGGCTCGGCGCGTCGGTCTGGGGGGTGGACGCCGAGGCAACGGCCGGGGCCGCCACCCCCCACAGGAGAGGCCCCGGCCGTCGCGCGGCACGGGCCGCGCGGCGGCCCGTACTTAGCTCAGCGCCGAGCGTGCTCTTTCTGTCACACCCTGACCCGGAACCGGGCGCACTGTGTCGCGGTCACGAGTTAGTTGCATCTTCTACGGACATGGACGAGCAGCGCTTTAACGCCGTAACGTGCCTTTCGCGCCGACCGAAGGACGGGCGTAAAAGGGAGTGCGGTGCTGGGGGACGACGCGGAGCTGACCACCGCGGTGCGTGCGGCACAGGACGGAGACGAGACCGCTTTCCGTACCGTGTACCGCGCGGTGCACCCGCGGCTGCTCGGATACGTGCGCACACTCGTCGGGGATCCGGACGCGGAGGACGTCGCGTCGGAGACCTGGCTGCAGATCGCCCGGGACCTCGACCGCTTCAGCGGCGACGCCGACCGGTTCCGCGGCTGGGCCGCCCGGATCGCCCGCAACCGCGCCCTTGACCACATACGCATGCGCGGCCGACGTCCCGCGATAGGCGGCGACGAGAGCGAGCTGGCCGGCCGGGCCGCCGAGTCCGACACGGCCGGCGAGGCCCTTGAGGCCCTGACCACCGACTGCACTCTCTCGCTCATCGCGCGTCTCCCGCAGGACCAGGCCGAGGCGGTCGTCCTGCGCGTGGTGGTCGGCCTCGACGCCAAGTCGGCGGCCGAGACGCTCGGCAAGCGCGCGGGCGCGGTGCGCACCGCCGCGCACCGCGGCCTCAAGCGGCTCGCGGAGCTGCTGGGCGAGGATCCGGAATCGGCGGGCGTGCTCGAAGCGCTTCCGCCCCAGCGAGAACCGCGCGGAGGCGCGGTGGCGTCCGCACGTGTGACGCATACGGGTGCGCGGACGCAGAAGGACATGTGATGGCCGACGAGCACAACAAGTGGCTGAACCGTGAGACGGCCGAACGTCTGCTGCGCGGTGAGTCGCTGGAAGCCGTCGACGCCCCCGCCCCCGGCCGGGCGCACCGGCTCGCCGAGGCGCTCGGCGCACTCTCCGCCGAAGCGGCTCCCGCGACCGGTGAACTCCCCGGTGAACAGGCCGCGTTGAACGCGTTCCGCGAGAACCGCAAGGCCCGCGAGAACCGCAAGGCCCGCGAGGTCCGCAAGGCCCGCGAGGTCCGTAAAGCCCGTGAGGCGACCGCTGCCGAGGGCGCCCCCGACGTCGCAGCCGCGAGCCGCCGCCTCGGTCTGCCCGCACCCGAGATCGACGCGGGCCTGGTCCGTATCGGCGCCCCGCCCCGTACCGGAACCCGCCCCCGCCGTCCCCGCTGGGCCCGCCCGGTCCGGCTGGCGCTCGCCGCGGCGCTGGTCGCCGGCACGCTCGGCGGGGTCGCGGTGGCCGCGGGCGCCGGTGTGCTGCCCACCCCGTTCCACCATGCGCGGCCCGCGCCCGGCGTCTCCGTTCCCGCCGGCGAGATCTCGGGGCAGCCGTCCGAGCCGCCGGCCTCGCCGGACCTCGGCTCCGCCACGGCCACGCCCGGCGGCGGCGCGGACGGTTCCTCCCGCGGCGCGTCCTCCGACGAGTCCCCCGCCGGGCACCAGGGCAGGGGCGAGGGCGCCCGGCCGGGCTCAGGCGCCGCCTCCGGGAAGCACGGCACCTGGTGGAAGAAGTCCGCCACCGCCTGCCGTGCCCTGCGCGACGGCAAGGAGTTGGGCGCCGGCCGCAAGCGGGTCCTGGCGAACCGGGCGGGCGGTCCGGCGCGTGTGCGCACGTACTGCAAGGCCGTGCTGACCGCCGAGGACAACAACACCTCCCCGGGCGAGGGCGGCAGGGGTGACGGCAGGAGCGGCGACGGCAGGGACAGGGCAGACGGGAGCGGCCGGGGCGGTGCGGACGACGTCCACGAGGGCCGGTACCGCGGACACGACGGCAAGCACCGTCGTCCGCGTGCCCGTGCGGCCTCTCCCGCCGCCCAGGCCGTCGCGCCGCCGCGTCCCGACCGGCCGGCCGGCACCCCGGGCGCCTCGCCGAGCCCCTCGTGACTCCGCCCGATCACCTCTGTGACCTGTGGTTTTCTCGATCCCGCAATTTTTTCCGCGCGAGGTGTGACGTTTCCGGACCGCGCCACGCAGTAATGAGTGAGCCGACTGGTCATCGGCCGTCGCACTGAGCCGGGGTTCCCCCCGTACCTGCGGCTCGTGCATCTCGGCGCGGGCGGGACACGTTCCCCCGGTCCCGCCCGCGCCCCCGAACCTCTCCCGCCGGCCCGCCCGGCACACCTCACCAGTACACGACGACCTTGTCGCCGTTGCGCACCTGCGCGAACAGCTGGGCGATCGCCGTCTCGTCCCGCACGTTGACACAGCCGTGCGAGCCGCCCGCGTAGCCGCGTGCCGCGAAGTCGTAGGAGTAGTGCACCGCCTGGCCCCCGCTGAAGAACATGGCGTACGGCATCGGCGAGTGGTAGAGCGTGGACACGTGGTGCCGTGACTTCCAGTAGACGTGGAACACACCCTCACGGGTCGGGGTGTACTGGCTGCCGAAGCGGACGGACATCGTCGACACGGTCCGCCCGTCGACCATCCAGCGCAGCGTCCGGCTGTTCTTGCTGATGCACAGCACCCGGCCGGTCAGGCAGCGCGGGTCGGGCGCGGCGGCCGGCTGACCGCCCATCAGGTACAGCTCCCACGTCCCCGGCCGGTGCGTCATCGCCTGCAGCCGCCGCCAGGTGACGGTGTCCGTCTCACCCGTCGGGGGCAGTCCGCGCTTGCCCTGGAAGCCCTTGACGGCCTGCTCGGTCAGATCGTCGTAGCTCCCCGTCGGCCCGTCGAACAGCCAGGCGACCTGGCGCAGCCGGGCCTGCAGCTCGCGCACACCCGGACCGCTGTCCCCGCGCGACCACAGGACGGCGGGCGCGGGCTGCGTGGGCTGCATGGGCTGCATGGGCTGCGCGGGCTTGGCGGCGGAGGTGCCCGATGCCGTCCCGCTCCCGCCGGAGCCGTCCTCGGCCGTCCGGGTGGGGTCGGGAGCGCGACTGGAGGGCAGTTCGACATGGACGGGCGAGCGGCCCTTGCCGTCGGCGCCCTGGGGCTGCACGGTGCAGCCGCACAGCGCGGCGAGGGCGGCGCACGAGACGAGTACGGCGGCTGGTCTCCCCGGGATCCTCATGCCGGGGATGTTTCCCCGCGTGAGCGCCGGCGAACTACGGGGCATGGTGGGGAGGGACGAAACGGACCGCTGGAGGCATCCATGGCGCACGAGTCGGAGTCGGGGCTGCCGATCGAACCGGTCTACGGGCCGGCGGCCCTGGCCGGCTGGGACCCGGCCGAGAAGCTGGGCGAACCGGGGGCGTACCCGTACACCCGCGGGGTGTACCCGACCATGTACACCGGCCGACCCTGGACCATGCGCCAGTACGCGGGTTTCGGTACGGCCGCCGAGTCCAACGCCCGCTACCGGCAGCTGATCGCCCACGGCACCACCGGCCTGTCGGTCGCCTTCGACCTGCCCACCCAGATGGGCCACGACTCCGACGCGCCGCTCGCGCACGGCGAGGTCGGCAAGGTGGGCGTGGCGATCGACTCCATCGAGGACATGAGGGTGCTGTTCGACGGCATCCCGCTGGACCAGGTGTCGACGTCGATGACGATCAACGCGCCGGCCGCCCTGTTGCTGCTCCTCTACCAGCTCGTCGCGGAGGAACAGGGGATCGGCGCGGACCGGCTGACCGGCACCGTCCAGAACGACGTCCTCAAGGAGTACATCGCGCGCGGGACGTACATCTTCCCGCCGAAGCCCTCCCTGCGCCTGACCGCCGACATCTTCAAGTACTGCACCGCCGAGATCCCGAGGTGGAACACCATCTCGATCTCCGGCTACCACATGGCCGAGGCGGGCGCGTCGCCCGCGCAGGAGATCGCGTTCACGCTCGCCGACGGCATCGAGTACGTCCGTACGGCGGTCGCGGCCGGCATGGACGTCGACGACTTCGCCCCCCGTCTGTCCTTCTTCTTCGTGGCCCGTACGACGCTGCTGGAGGAGGTCGCCAAGTTCCGCGCGGCGCGGCGGATCTGGGCCCGGGTGATGCGGGAGGACTTCGGCGCCCGCGACCCGAAGTCCTGGATGCTGCGCTTCCACACCCAGACGGCCGGGGTCCAGCTGACGGCCCAGCAGCCGGAGGTGAACCTCGTCCGGGTCGCGGTGCAGGCCCTCGGCGCCGTTCTGGGCGGCACCCAGTCCCTGCACACCAACTCCTTCGACGAGGCGATCGCGCTGCCCACGGACAAGAGCGCGCGGCTCGCGCTGCGCACCCAGCAGGTGCTGGCGTACGAGACGGACGTACCGGCGACGGTGGACCCGTTCGCGGGCTCCTACGCGGTCGAGGCGCTGACCGACGAGGTCGAGGCGGCCGCGTTGGACCTGATGCGCAGGGTCGAGGACCTCGGCGGCGCGGAGGCGGCGATCGAGCGGGGCTTCCAGAAGGCCGAGATCGAGCGCAGCGCGTACCGCGTCGCCCAGGAGACGGACTCCGGGGAGCGGGTGGTCGTGGGCGTCAACCGCTTCCGGCTGGACGAGGAGGAGCCGTACGCGCCCCTGCGTGTGGACCCGGCCATCGAGGCCCGCCAGGCGGCACGGCTGGCCGGGCTGCGGGCCGACCGGGACCAGGGGGCGGTGGACGCGGCGCTGGCCGCGCTGAAGAAGACGGCGCAGGGGGAGGAGAACGTGCTCTACCCGATGAAGGAGGCGCTGCGGGCGCGGGCGACGGTGGGGGAGGTGTGCAACGCACTGCGAGAGGTGTGGGGAAGTTATGTCCCGAATGTCGCCTTTTGAGGAGTGCCTCATGTGCGTTTCGGGCGCCGCGTGTTCATCCTCCGGACGGGCACTGCTGACAGGCGCACGTCCGTGCGACACTCCTTACCATGTTCGGTGTCATCGATCTCCCCACCTACCTGGCAGGCCTCGTCCTGATCGTCCTGCTGCCCGGTCCCAACTCCCTCTACGTCCTGTCCGTGGCCGCCCGGCGCGGTGTGCGGGCCGGTTACACCGCCGCCGCCGGGGTGTTCTGCGGGGACACCGTCCTGATGACACTGTCGGCGGCCGGGGTCGCCTCCCTGCTGCAGGCGAACGCCGTGCTGTTCGGGATCGTGAAGTACGCCGGCGCCGGCTATCTGACCTGGCTGGCGATCGGGATGATGCGGGCCGCCCTGGGCATGTGGCGCAGCCGGCGCGAGCAGGCCGCCCCCGAGGACGCGCCCCTCGCGGCGAACGAGGAGCGGCCCTACCGCCGGGCCCTGGTCGTCAGCCTCTTCAACCCCAAGGCGATCCTGTTCTTCGTCGCCTTCTTCGTGCAGTTCGTCGACCCGGGCTACGCCTACCCCGCCCTCTCCTTCGTCGTCCTCGGCGCGTTCGCCCAGGTCGCCAGCTTCCTGTACCTCAGCGCGCTGATATTCGGCGGCACCCGCCTGGCGGCCGCCTTCCGCCGCCGCAAGCGGCTGTCCGCGACGGCCACGTCCGCGGCCGGCGCGCTGTTCCTGGGCTTCGCGGTGAAGCTGTCGCTCGCGAGTTCCTAGCGCCCGCCGGGGCCGAGTTGGCGTGTCTGTCTCCCTGTCTCTCTGTCTCTCTGTCTCTCTGTCCGCCTGTCCGCCTGTCTGCCTGTCTGCTCGTCGTCGGGGCAGCCGCGCCGGCAGGCTGAATTTGCGCCGTGATCGAAGTCCTCTTGACTGGCGATCACGGTGCTTTTAGCGTTCCGAGGCGTACCAGGCGCAATCGGAAGACCGGCACACTGTTGACCGGGGCGCGGTGGGGAGGGGTCCGTAATGCTCGATTTATCGATGCCTGAATTCCTGGAACTTCGCATCCCGTCACGCCGTTGACGGTTTCTCGACCACATCACTGCACGTGCTTTTCCTGGCCTGTTCCTGTGCGTTTTCTCTGAATTCAGCAAGGGGGATAGTGCGAATGCGATCACGTTCACGTGTCAAAACTCCTGCGGGGCCCGGTAGACGCAGACCCCGGGGAACCACCACCACAGCCATGGCGCTCCTGGCCCTCGGTCTTGCCGCGCTCGGCAGCGCGCCCGCGCAGGCGGCACCCACGACGACCAGGCAACTCGACTACCGCGGGCACCAGTTCGCCGTGCCGACCGCCTGGAAGGTGGTCGACCTCGAGGAGGACCCGAGCGCCTGTGTTCGCTTCGACCAGCACGCGGTCTATCTGGGACATCCAGGTGCGGAGCAGGACTGCCCCGGTCACGCGGTGGGCCGCACCGAGGCGCTGCTCGTCGAGCCGGACGACAACACCGCCGCGGAGCAGGGCACGGTGGCCTATCCCGGCGAACACTAATACCGAGCCTCAGCGGACCGGGTCCGGATCACCGCCACCTACGACACCGCTCCGACGCTCGTACGTACCATCCTGACGAACGCCGGTATTCCAGCGGCGGCACCCCGTGTCCAGCGCGAGGCCCCGGTTCCCTCGGCTGCCGCGGCCACCCTGCCGGCCACCGCCACCAATTACACCGGCAAAGGCTTCGACACCTGTACGGCGCCCTCGTCCGGTGCCATGGACAACTGGCGCGCGAGTTCGCCGTACGGCGCGGTCGGCATTTACCGGGACTCTTGCAGAAAGCCCCGGCGTTCACGCCGGGGATGAAAGGCACCTCAGGACTGCTCTGACCCGCAGGCTAGAGCGGACGTTTTTGCTGCTC
>NZ_JBICZA010000031.1:0-112660 GCF_043201585.1 Streptomyces sp. NPDC048297 | reverse complement strand
CGGGGGTGGGGCCGCCCGGGGCCCCCCGGGCGCGCCCCCCCCCCCCCCCGCGGGGGGGGGCGCCCCGGCCCCCCCCCCCCCCCCCCCCCCCCCCGGGGCCCCCGGGGGGGGGGCCCCCGGGGCCCCCCGGGCCGGGGTGGCTCGTTCCTACCTGACACCCGGTGGTCACTGGCACACCATCTGGCGCACCCTGGCGAACCGTGGCGAATAGTCGCCCGGCAACCTTCACGGGGCTAGTGTCAACTCAGCCGAGAACCTGGGGGCTTGACGTGAGCGGACAACCCAACACCCGCCTCTGCGACCTGTTCGGCCTGGCCGGCTGGTCGAAGGGTGAGCTCGCGAGGCTGGTCAACAAGCAGGCGGCGGCCATGGGCCACCCCCAGCTGTCGACCGACACCTCGCGGGTGCGGCGTTGGATCGACATGGGAGAGATCCCGCGCGATCCCGTGCCACGGGTATTGGCGGCTCTGTTCACCGAGCGTCTCGGCCGTGTCGTGACCATCGAGGACCTCGGTCTGGGACGACACGGGCGCACGGGGAAACGGCAGCGCGACGGGAATGCGGAACATCCCGAAGGAGTGCCGTGGGCGCCCGAGCGGACCGCCGCGGTCCTCACCGAATTCACGGGAATGGACCTCATGCTCAACCGACGCGGCTTGGTGGGTGCGGGCGCCGCGCTCGCCGCGGGATCCACACTCAGCAGCGCCATGCACGACTGGTTGCACACCGACCCGACCCTGAAGGCCGACGCCCCTGTCGTCGGCGATCCCCTGCACGCCGACCCCGCCGGGTTCGACCGCTACGAGGCCGCCCCCATCGGGTCGCAGGAGATCGAGGAACTGGAGCGCTCGGTCGAGGTGTTCCGCGCCTGGGACGCGGCCCGCGGCGGCGGGCTCCAGCGCAAGGCGGTCGTGGGCCAGCTCAACGAGGTGGGCGGCATGCTCGCCTACCGCCACCCACTCCATCTCCAGCGGCGCCTGTGGGGCGTCGCCGCCAACCTCGCCGTCCTCGCGGGCTGGATGTCGCACGACGTCGGCCTGGAGCCCACGGCCCAGAAGTACTTCGTCATCGCGGCCCACGCCGCCCGGGAGGGCGGTGACCGGCCACGCGCCGGTGAAGCCCTGTCGAGGGCGGCCCGGCAGATGGTGCACCTCGGCCGGCCCGACGACGCGCTGGACCTGATGAAGCTCGCCCAGACCGGTTCGGGGGAACGCCTCCAGCCGCGGACGAAGGCGATGTTCCACACCATCGAGGCCTGGGCGCAGGCGTCCATGGGCAAGGGCCAGGCGATGCGCCGCACCCTCGGGCACGCGGAGGACCTCTTCGTCTCCGACCGCGAGGACATCGAGACGCCGGGCTGGATGCAGACCTTCAAGGACGAGGATCTGTACGGCATGCAGGCGCTCGCCTACCGCACCCTCGCCGAGTTCGATCCGACGGCGGCGGCCCACGCCCAGTACTACGCGGAGAAGGCCCTGTCCCTGCGTGTCGACGGGCGGGAGCGGTCGAAGATCTTCGACCATCTGTCCATGGCCTCGGCCTGCTTCATCGCCGACGACCCCGAGCAGGCGGACCGCTACGCACGGCTCGCGCTGATGTCGATGGGGTCCAACTCGTCCCGTCGTACCTGGGACCGGCTGCGGCAGATGTACCGGCTCACCGCGGAGCACGCCGGCTACCCGAAGATCCAGGAACTGCGGGAGGAGATCAAGCTCGCCCTGCCGAGGACGAGGAAGAGTGACGACAGCGCACAGGCATAGAAGGCCTGTGCGCCATGTGCGCCACGTGTTCCACCGGTGACCACCGGCAAGAGGGCCGGACTTCGGAAGTCCAGCCCACTCGCTGATCCACTCGGTGGCCCTTTCGGCTCAGGTCAGTTCACGCGGTGACCTTGGCGACGAGTACACAGGCGTCGTCCACACGCTCGGCTCCGCCGAACTCCTCGACCACCGTCCGGACGCAGTCCTGCGCGGTGCGCGCCTCGCCGAAACGCGGGGCGAGGTCGAGCAGGCGGTCCCCTGCCGTGCTCCGGTCGTGTGCCGGCACCAGGCCGTCGGTGTGCAGCAGGAGCAGGTCGCCGGGCTCCAGGGTCACTTCGGCCTGCCCGTAGACGGCACCCGAGGTGGCGCCGAGCAGGATCCCGTCGGGTGCGCTCAGGACACGCCCCGTCCCGTTGCGATACAGCAGAGGGGCGGGGTGTCCTGCCTGCGCCCAGACCAGTGTGCGGGTCTCGGGCCGGTACTGGCAGCAGACGGTGCTGCACAGGGCGGGCTGGACGGCGGCGTCGAGTAACTGGTTGAGCATGGAGAGGAGTTGACCGGGTTCGGTGCCGGCCATCGCCATACCGCGTGCGGCGCCCAGCAGCATCGCCATGCCCGAAGCGACGGTCACGCCCTGCCCGGTGAGGTCGCCGACGGTCAGCAGCGTGGCACCGTCGGACAGTTCGAGGGCGTCGTACCAGTCGCCGCCGATCGGCGGGACGGCCGCCGGGGGCAGGTAGTGGGCGGCCAGATCGAGGGTCTGGGGTCCCCGGCGCGGGAGGCGCAGGGAGCCGCGCCATGGCGGCAGCACGGCTTCCTGCAGCTCGACCGCGAGCCGGTGCTCGGTCTGCTGCGCCTGCTTGCGGTGGTACCGCAAGGAGTCACGGGACTCGTGCACCGTCCGCCGGTGCCGGCGCAGCTCGCTGACGTCACGCAGCACCGCCCACATCGAGACGGTGCCGCCGTCGGCGCCCAGCACGGGTTCGCCCATCATGTGCACGGTCCGCACGGAGCCGTCGGGCCGCACGACACGGAACTCGCCGTCGATCGGCTTGGCGTCCACCAGGCAGTCCGTGACCATCGAGGTGAGTGTGCGCCGGTCCTCGTCGAGGACCAGGGCCGGGAGTTCGTCGAGGGTGAGCGCGGGCGCGGCCGGATCGAGGCCCAGGATCTGGTACAGCTCCCCGGACCAACTCGCCTCGTCGGTGAGCAGGTCCCACTCCGCACTCCCGACCCGGCTGAGCAGCGAGCCGGACGCAGGTGCCGCGCGCTCGGGCCGTGCGAGGGGGACCTCGGCGTACGCGGCCGGCTCGGAGAGCGCGGTGGAACCGGTGGGCTCCGTCCGCATGGGCTCCAGGCCGTCCCTCAGCTGCGCCAAGTGGGCGTCCAGGTCGTTGAGTTGGTGTAGCGCGAGGTCGTACAGCGCCCGCTGCCAGCGTTCCTCGGGGTCCGAATCGTCGCTCCGCGCGTCCCGTCGTACCGCGTCCACGTCCCCCTTGAGCCTGCGCGCCTGCGTTATCAGCGCCTCGACCGAGCCGCGTCCGGGCGGCTGGGCGGCTGGGCGGTCCGCGGAGACAGGGGACGGCATGACGTACTCCGATGGGGGAACGGTACGGCCACGGGGACGGAGGGACCGGTTACGACTGTCGCACAGCCCGCGACGCCCCGTAAGGGATTTGGCAACACACGATACGGTGGTGCTTTGGGCATATGCCAGAGGCTCCCGGGCGTGCTCTGTCCGGACGTTTCGCCTAGGTGTTGGGGGGCGTAAGTCGTAGAAGATCTACGGGAGTTGACGGACCCTCGCATATTCCGTGAGGAAACTCAAGCACGTGTTCGACGTGCATGTGTTCCCTGGTGATGCCTGCCGGTCGATACGCGCCAATTCTGTCCGGATCCGACGCCCTGGGAACCGCCGCTTCCGCCTCCTTAAAGACATGGACACCTTCGTCGAGCAATCCGCACAGGCCCGTCTGATCACCGCCGAGGACCGGGAGGTCCCGGTGTCGGCCGTCCTGCGGTACACCGCGGACGATCCACTGGCCGTCTTCGTGGACTTCCCGCCCGAGGCCACCCTGGAGGGCGGCGACGTCACCTGGACCTTCGCGCGCTCGCTGCTGGACCAGGGGATGCGCGCCCCGGCCGGGCGCGGGGACGTACAGATCTGGCCGCACGGCCGCACCCGGACGGTAGTGGAGTTCCACTCGCCGCACGGCCTCGCGATGCTCCAGTTCCCGACCTCCGCCCTGCGCCGCTTCCTGCTGCGCACCTACGCCGTGGTCGCCGCGGGCCAGGAGGACGTCGCCGGGGTCGTCGAGCGGGGGCTCGATGCCCTGTTCGGCGGCGTCTGAGGTCCCGACGGGACCAACGGGGCCGACGGCCGCCGTATTTGAATATTGTTCACTTTCGCCTCCCGCAAGGGTATGGCCTCTGACGATCGCCGCGGGCACCCTGACCCGCGGTGTGCCGCAGGGGCACTCCGCTGACGAGGACGGGGCGAATGACACCGATCAGCCGACGAGGCTTCGTGGGACTCGGCGCTTCCGTGGCGGCGGGCCTGGCGCTGGGCGCCGGCTCACGGACCGCGGCCGCGGCCGGGACCGCGACGACCGGCACGATCAAGGACGTGCAGCACGTGGTGATCCTCATGCAGGAGAACCGCAGCTTCGACCACTACTTCGGCCGTCTCAAAGGTGTGCGCGGTTTCGACGACCGCAGCGGCATCACGCTCGGCGCCGCGAACTCGGTCTTCAACCAGCCGAACGGCACGGGCCGGCAGTACCCCTGGAAGCTCAGCGCGACGCCCGCGGCGGGCGGCAAGGACGGCGAGACCCTCGCGCAGTGCAACGGCGACCTGCCGCACTCCTGGTCCTCGCAGCACTCCGCGTGGAACAAGGGGCGCCTGGACAACTGGGTGGCGGGCGTCGGGAACGTCCGCTCGCTCGGCTACCTGGACCGCTCCGACATCCCCTTCCACTACGCGCTCGCCGACAACTACACGATCTGCGACGCCTACTTCTGCTCCACGCTGAGCGCGACCGGCCCCAACCGCACCTTCCTGTGGAGCGGCAAGGTCGACTCCACCAGCTACGACGGCGGCGACGAGTCCGGCCTGACCTGGCAGACCTACGCGGAGGCGCTCCAGGCCGCCGGGGTCAGCTGGAAGGTCTACCAGAACGCCGCCGACAACTACGGCGACAACGGCTGCGCCTACTTCAAGAACTTCGCGAACGCCAAGCCCGGCGACCCGCTGTACGACCGGGGCATGTCCTCCGTCCCGAAGGTCACCGGCTCGAACCCGGACGACATCGCCGCCGCCATCAAGGCGGACGTCGTCGCGGGCACCCTCCCGCAGGTCTCCTGGATCGTGCCCAACCAGGCCTTCTCCGAGCACCCGTACGCCCCGCCCGGCGACGGCGCCCACTTCGTCAGCCTCGTCTACCAGGCCCTGGCCGCCGACAGCGCCGTGTTCGACTCGACCGTCCTGTTCCTCAACTACGACGAGAACGACGGCTTCTTCGACCACGTCCCGCCGCCGGCGCCGCCCGCCGGGACCGCCGGCGAGTTCCTGGGCGGGGTGCCGTACGGCTTCGGGTTCCGTGTCCCGATGATCGTCGTCTCGCCCTGGACGCGCGGCGGCTGGGTGTCCTCGGAGGTCTTCGAGCACACCTCGGTCCTGCGGTTCCTGGAGACCTGGACCACGGCCCTCGGCAAGCCCGTCGCCTGCCCCAACATCAGCGACTGGCGGCGCAAGGTGAGCGGCGACCTGACCGGCGTCTTCGACTTCGCCAACCCCGTCCACGGCCCGGTCGCGCTGCCCGCGACCAGTGTCATCGGCCTCAGCACCTGCGGGCCGCTGCCCAACCCGGTGCCGACGAACAACGCCCTGCCCGCCCAGGAGGCGGGCACCCGCCCGGCCCGCGCGCTGCCGTACCAGCCGGGCGGCTACCTGGACCACCTGGAGTTCGGGGCGGCCGGGAAGATCCTGGCCTGGTTCACCATGACCAACCAGGGCGCCCCCGCCACCCGGGCCGCCCACTTCTCCCTGCACCCCAACGCCTACCGCGACACCACGCCCTGGCAGTACACCGTGGACGCGGGCGGCACCGCCACCGACTCCTTCAACATCGGCACGGGCTTCGGCGCCGGCAAGTACGACGTGACGATGGTCGGCCCCAACCGGTTCCTGTGCCGCTTCCAGGGCGACGCGACCAAGGCGGGCAAGTCGGCCGAGGTGCGCCCCCGTTACGCGGTCGAGCCCGGCACCGGCAAACCGGCCGTCTACTTCAAGATGACCAACTCGGGCCCCTCGCCGGTGAAGTTCACCATCACTTCCAACCACTACCGCGGCGACGGCCCCTGGACCTACACCGTCGCCGCGGGCGCCTCGACGGAGGACTTCTTCAACGCCGTCGCCTACCAGAACGGCTGGTACGACTTCACGGTGACCGTCGACTCCGACGCGACCTGGTCGCGCCGGTTCACCGGCCACCTGGAGACCGGCGCCGCGAGCGTCAGCGGCTGATCTCGGCGTACAGGTCCGGGCGCGGGGCCAGGTCGACGGCCGTCCGGCCGCCGGTCTCCAGCGCCCGGACCCCCGCCTCGGCGACGACCGAGGCGGCATAGCCGTCCCACGCGCTCGGGCCGGTCACCTCGCCACGCCGGGTGGCGTCCACCCAGGCCTGCACCTCGCGGTCGTAGGCGTCGGCGAAGCGCACCAGATAGTCCTGGGCCACCTCCTCGGCCGCGCCGCCCCGGGTCGTGACCACCATGGTGTGCTGTTCGCCGATCCGGGCGCTGCCCGCCTCGCACACCGCCTCGCAGCGCACCTGGTAGCCGAAGCCGCTGTTGACGAAGACCTCCACGTCGACGAGGGCCCCGCGCTCCGTCTCGAACACCACGAACTGCGGGTCGGCCAGGCCGTCCGGCGCGCCGGACGAGGACGCCGGCCGCAGCACGGTGACCGCCGTCAGCTCCTGTCCGAGCAGCCAGCGGGCGGCGTCGATCTCGTGCGAGACGGAGCTGTCGATCAGCATGGCGCTGGTGAAGCCGGGCGGGGAGGAGACGTTGCGGTGGGTGCAGTGCAGCATCAGAGGACGGCCCAGGCCGCCCCCGTCCAGCAGGGACTTCAGACGCCGGTACTCCGTGTCGTAGCGGCGCATGAAGCCGATCTGCGCCAGCCGGCGGCCGAGTCCGGCCTCCGCCTCCACGATCCTCAGCGCGCCGGTGGGGTCCGGCACCATGGGTTTCTCGCACAGCACGGGCAGACCGCGCTCGAAGGCCGCGAGCAGTGCCTCCTCGTGCGCGGGGCCGGGGGAGGCGATCAGCACGGCCGCCACGCCGGGTGCGTCGAGCGCGGCCACCGGGTCCGCGTGGACGCCGACCCCGTCCAGTCCGGCCACGGCCGCCTTCGCCCGCCCGACATCGGGATCGGCTACGGCCGCCACCCTGGCACCACTCACCACCTTCTCAAGGCGCCTTATGTGGTCGGCTCCCATGTGTCCCGCACCCAGTACGGCCACACCCAGCAGGTCACCCATGCACGTGCTCCCTCTCTGCCTCCGCCGGTGGACAGGCCGTAGCGTACGCAGGGGGTCAAAGACCGGGCGCCGGTGAGAAATCCCCGGTCGGCCCCGGTGACGGACCGCGTCCCCGCCCATTACCGTACCGGTCGGTAACCAAACCCCGCCGCACCCGCCCAGGAGGCCCCCATGCCGCAGCTCGACGTCGACGGCGCCGCACTGACGTACGACGATGAGGGCCCGCGCGACGCGGCGGACGTGCCGGTGGTGTTCGTCCACGGCTGGACCGCGAACCGGCACCGCTGGGACCACCAGATGACGCACTTCGCCGAGCGGCGCCGGGTGATCCGGCTGGACCTGCGCGGGCACGGGGAGAGCACCGGGGCCGGCGTACGAACGATCGCGGAGCTGGCGAGCGACGTCCTCACCCTCCTCGACCACCTGGAGATCGAGCGCTTCGTCCTGGTCGGCCACTCCATGGGCGGAATGATCTCCCAGACCATCACCCTCGCCCACCCCGACCGGGTGGAGCGGATGGTGCTGGTCGACTCGATCGCCCGGATGACGTACAGCCGGGGCCGGGGCCTGCTCATGGCGGCCTCCACCCTGGTCCCGTTCAAGCTGTTCGTCGCCACCAACATCCGGCGGGCGTTCAAGCCCGGATACCCGCGCGAGGAGATCCGGCGGCACATCCGCGACTCGGCGCAGACCTCGCGCGAGGTCGTCATGACGCTGTACGGCGCCATGCGCGCCTTCGACGTCCTCGACCGTGTCGGCGAGATCCGCACGCCCACCCTGATGGTGCACGGCTACGACGACATCCAGCTGCCGGTGCGGCAGATGCTCCGGATGGCCAAGGCCTACCCGGACGCGGAGGTCCGCATCATCGACGCCGGGCACGAGCTGCCGGTCGAGAAGCCGGCCGAACTGACCGAGACGCTGGACCGGTTCCTGACCAGGGCGTCCTGACCGCGGCACTCGGTCGCGGCATGGCTGCGTTCCATGCGGTGAAGGCCGTGCCGTGAAGTCCGCCCGTGAGGGCCGCACTATGAAGGCCGTGCGATGAAGTCCGCACCGTGAAGGCCGTGCGGTGAAGGCCGCGTCGGCAGGTCGCTTGGGGAAGTTTTTGCCCGCGGCCGATTACCGGTGCCCCTGGCCCGGCGTTGCGGCCGTCCCCGGATCTCGTACGGGCAAAACCTGGCCGAAACCGTCGGGGCGGGGAGCCGGACGGGCGACGCCCGCGTTGACCGCGGCGCCTGCCTGACGGAGGCTCGTTCTATAGGTGCTCAATACAACCGGTTTGACAGCCATCCCCGCCCACCCTGGAAAGGCGCAGGTGAGCGGGGGGGGACTGCGGGCCGGAGGCAGGAGATAGCGCATGTGCGGCATTACTGGATGGGTCTCCTTCGACCGCGACCTCGGCACCGAGGCCGCTGTACTGGATGCGATGACCGAGACGATGGCCTGTCGCGGCCCGGACGACCGCGGCACCTGGACGCAGGGCCCCGCCGCCCTCGGACACCGCCGGCTCGCCATCATCGACCTCCCCGGCGGCCGTCAGCCGATGTCGGTCGGCACACCGCAGGGAGACGTCGCCCTGGTCTATTCCGGGGAGGCGTACAACTTCACCGAACTGCGCCGTGAACTCGCGGACCGCGGCCACCGGTTCATCACCGACTCCGACACCGAGGTCGTCCTGCACGGCTACCTCGAATGGGGCGACGCCGTCGCCGAGCGGATCAACGGCATGTACGCCTTCGCCGTCTGGGACGCCCGCCACCAGCGGCTCGTGATGATCCGCGACCGTATGGGCATCAAGCCGCTCTACTATTCCCCGACTCCCGACGGCGTCCTGTTCGGTTCCGAGCCCAAGGCGATCCTCGCCCACCCGATGGTCCGCCCCCGCGTCGCCCTGGACGGCCTGCGCGAGCTGTTCACGCTGATCAAGACGCCCGGCCACGCGATCTGGGACGGCATGCGCGAGGTCGAACCCGGCACGGTCGTCACCGTCGACCGCGAGGGGATCACCACCCGCGTCTACTGGCAGCTGGAGACCCGCCCGCACCTCGACGACCGGGACACCACCATCGCCACCGTGCGCACGCTCCTCGACGACATCGTGCGCCGCCAGCTCATCGCCGACGTCCCGCGCTGCACGCTGCTCTCCGGCGGCCTCGACTCCTCCGCCATGACGGCACTCGCCGCCCGGCAGCTCGCCGCAGAGGGTGAGAAGGTGCGCAGCTTCTCCGTCGACTTCGTCGGCCAGACCGCCAACTTCGTCGCCGACGAACTGCGCGCCACGCCCGACACCCCGTTCGTGCACGACGTGGCCCGGCTCGCCGGAACCGCACACCAGGACATCATCCTGGACGCCCAGTCCCTCGCCGCCCCCGAGGTCCGCGCGAAGGTGATCCGCGCCCGCGACCTGCCGGCCGGGTTCGGCGACATGGACGCCTCGCTCCTGCTGCTCTTCCGTGCCATCCGCGACGAGTCCACCGTCGCCCTGTCCGGTGAGTCCGCGGACGAGGTCTTCGGCGGCTACCAGCAGTTCTTCGACGAGGACGCCCGCGGCGCCGACACCTTCCCCTGGCTGGTGAGTCTCGGCCGCGCCTTCGGCGACGACGCGGGCATCCTGCGCCCCGACCTGACGAAGGCACTGGACCTCGGGGGATACGTCGCCGACGGCTACCGCACGGCCGTCGCCGGCATCCGGCGCCTGGACGGCGAGAGCGACTTCGAGTACCGCATGCGGCAGATGTCCCACCTGCACCTGACGCGTTTCGTCCGCGCCCTGCTCGACCGCAAGGACCGCATGAGCATGGCCGTCGGCCTGGAGGTCCGGGTGCCGTTCTGCGACCACCGGCTCGTGGAGTACGTGTACAACACGCCCTGGTCGCTGAAGTCCTTCGACGGCCGCGAGAAGAGCCTGCTGCGGGAGGCCACCGCGGACCTGCTGCCGCGCTCGGTCTACCAGCGGGTGAAGAGCCCGTACCCGTCCACACAGGACCCGCAGTACGCCAGCGCCCTGCGGGATCAGGTCCAGGACCTCGTCGCCCGGCCCTCCCACCGCGTCTTCGAGCTGGTGGACCGCGAGAAGGTCCGGGCGATCGCCGAACGCGAGGCACCAGCCGGCACCCAGGCAGCCCGTCGCGGCCTGGAACGCACCCTGGACCTCGCCGTGTGGCTGGACCTGTACTCCCCGGAGCTGACCGTGAGCTGAGGCGTGTGACCTGGCTCCGGGGCCGACCCTGAACCGTGGTGTGTGGCGGGGCCTGCGGTCCGGGGCCGGTCTTCAGCCGAGGCCGATGGCCCGGTCCGCCCGTGCCGCCGTGGGCTGCCACCACGTCGTCACCGGCTCCCACACCCGGATGTCCCGTCCGGTGCCGAGCCGTGCGGCGGTGAAGGTGCGGCCCCAGTGGGACGCGGACGCCGCCACGGTGAGCGTGCCCGTCCGGCGGGTCTCGGGGTCCGCCGGATCGACGATGGTACGGACGGCCGCGTACGCCGTCACGCCCGCCCCGAGCCGGTAGGTACCGCTGCCTGCGTCCGGCACCGGCAGCGCGGCCCCGTCCAGGCCACCGAAGGTGATCGTGGGCACCCGGTCGACGACACAGGCGCGCGTCCCCTGATTGGTGACGCCGAAACGGATCACCGACGGGTCGGCGGGCACGGCCCTCGCGTCCACGGCCAGCACCTTCTCCGCGCAGCGGGCGGGCGCGGCCCGTACCGAGGAGGCCTGGCTCTGCGGCGCGGTGACCAGCAGGGCCGCGGCGCAGACGACAGGTACGGCGAGTGCGGCACGGACGAGCATGGTGGATTCCCCCTGTCGCGGTCGGGTTCGGGTCCGGTGGGCCGAGGCACACCTGCCCCGTGTGACGCCGGGGACGACCGGAAGGTTGTGCCGAAATCGGCGCTGTCACCCGTTTGCGCCCGGCCTGTCACGAGCCGGAGCCGTCCGCGGTGGAACGCCAGCCGTTGCGGTCCGCCGGGCACGAACTGCCGCTCGCGGGCAGGTCGCCGTACAGCAGGAAGTCGTCGACCTTGCGGTGCACGCACTTGGACGAGGCGTAGCCGGTGTGTCCGTCGCCCTTGTTGTCGAGCACGACGGCCGCCGGGCCGAGCCGCCGGGCCGTCTCCACGGTCCAGCGGTACGGCGTCGCGGGATCGCCTCGTGTGCCCACGAGCAGGATGCTCGCCGAGGGGACGTCCTTGACCCGGTCGCGGATGAAGTCCGTGCCCTTGGGGCGGCCGTAGCACATCAGCAGCTGGGTGAGCCGGTAGCGGCCGAACACCGGTGACGCCTCGTCGTACACGGCCCGCAGGGTCCCCAGGTCCTTGGTGATCCGGGCGGCGCTCGGACGGTCGGGGTCGTCCGCGCAGTTGATCGCCAGCAGTGCGGCCGAGAGGTTGTCCGCGGGGATGTTCTGGGCGTCGACCAGTCCGCCGTTCTTCGGGCCGGGTTTCTTGGGGCCGGGTTTCTTCGGGCCGGGCTTTTTCGGGGCGGGTTTCGTCGGGCCGGGCCGCTCGGCCCGCGGCGGGAGGCCGATCCCGCCGGCGGCGAAGTTCAGCACCGCCCGGGTGTCCCCGTCCTCGACGAGGGAGGACAGCGCCCGCTGCAGAGAGGGCCACAGGTCCTTGCTGTAGAGGGCCTGCCCGATGGCGCCCACCAGGTCCTGGCCGTTGAACACGCCGCCGAAGTCCGTCGGCACCGGGTTCTCGTCGAGCGAGCGCACGAGCCGCGTCACCTGGGCGTCGGCCATGCGCCGGTCCTGCCCGAACGGACAGGCGATGTCCGTCGCGCACCAGTCCAGGAAGTCGTCCAGCGCCGTCTGCTGCCCCTCGGCGGTCGCCGCCCCCTGCTCGGCCAGCGACTCGGTGAGGGTGTCCACGCCGTCCAGGGTCATCCGGCCGACCTTGTGCGGGAACTGCGCCGCGTACACAGCGCCGAGCCGGGTCCCGTACGAGAAGCCCAGGTAGTTGAGCTTCTTGTCGCCGAGGGCCTGGCGTATGACGTCCAGGTCGCGTGCCGCGTCGACCGTCCCCATGTGCTTCAGGACCGGGCCGGAGCTCTTGGCACACTCCTCGGCGGACTGCCGCAGCTGCTTGAGCAGAACCTGCGGACGGTCGATGTCGCTCTGCTCGTCGGTCACGGCCGGCGGGAGCGCCTCGCCCTGTCCGCAACTGACCGGCGAGGAGCGGCCCACGCCGCGCGGATCGAACGTGACCACGTCGTAGCCGTTGGTCAGGTCCATGAAGTCCTTGCCGCCGGCGGCGAGCTGACCGACGCCCGGGACGCCCGGTCCGCCGAAGTTCAGCAGCACCGATCCGCGGGACGGCCCCGTCGCCCGGTAGCGGGCCAGAGCCAGGTCCAGCGTGCCGTCGGCGGGACGCGCGTAGTCGAGCGGGACGGTCACCTTCCCGCACTGGAGGTCCCGGGGCATGTCCGGGCCCTTGCAGGCCGCCCACACCGCCTTCTGCCGGTAGAACCGCGACAGGTCGGGCTCGGACCGGGCGGCGGCGGCCGTGGGCAGCCCGGCCCCGAGCAGCGCCAGCGTGAGGACCCCCGCACCCGCGCCGCGTCGCAGGGCGGGCCGTGAGGACAGCTTGGCCAGCATCGATCGCCTCCCGGGGCGCACCCGCTGCGGTCCCGGGCTACGCCCTCCTCACGATAGGCGGGCCCTGTCGGGCACGCCTCCCGGCGAGCGGACGGACGGGCCGTGACGTACCCTTCGCCCCCTCTGTGTTGATCAACGGCAAATCGATCGCTTTACAAGGAGTTCGAATGATCGATCCACTCATGAGAGTGAAGGTGCGTTTAGCCATAACTCGAATGGTTCTCCAGCGTTTTATGTGGTGCGGGTGAGTGCCCGCGACGAACTCTGGAAGGCAGGGAACTATGAGACGGGCTACCCGATACGGTGTCCTCGCTGTCGCCGCCTCTGGGGCGATGGCCGTGGCGATGCCGGTGTCCGCCGCCTTCGCCGGTGATGGTGCCTCCGCCGACGGCTCAGCGGCCGGATCGCCCGGTGTGATCTCCGGCAACAGCGTGCAGCTCCCCGTGCACGTGCCGGTGAACGTGTGTGGCAACACGGTTGACGTGGTGGGACTCCTCAACCCCTCCATGGGCAACACGTGTACGAACGGCGGCGGCGACGCGGGCGCGGGTGCGTCCTCGACGTCCGGCGGCGCCACGGCGCAGGGGGGTACGAAGGACTCGCCCGGCGTGGTCTCCGGCAACGAGATCCAGCTCCCCGTCCACCTGCCGGTGAACATCAGCGGGAACAGCGTGGATGTGGTCGGAGTGGCCAACCCGGTCTTCGGCAACCACTCGTCCAACACCGGCGGTCACACCACCACCACCACCACCCCGCCGCCTCCGACGACGCCACCGACGGTGACGACCCCGCCGAGGTCGACGCCGACCAAGCCGAAGCCCGCGGCGCCCGTCAAGTCCCGCCCGGCACCGCGCGCGGTCCCGGAGCAGGCCGTGGGCGCCCTCGCCCACACCGGAACGGACCTGACGGCCCCCGCGGTCGCCGGCAGCATCGCGCTGGTCGTGACGGGCGCGACCCTGTACCGGCGCTGCCGACCGGGCCGCACCCGCTGACCCGTCCCTCGGCACAGCCCCACCGGACGCCGGCCCGGTGGGGCTTTTCGTCGCGGCCGGCAAGACCGGACCGAGCGCAAAAACGGCGAAGCACACCGACGACGTCACCGGCCCCCAGGACCTCGTCGTCACGCAGGCCACCCTCGCCGACTGGTCGGTGGCCAGCGGGTGTTCTGTGTCTCCGCGCTCGAACTCGGCTGACCCGGCACGGCATTTGGCGGCGCCGAGGTGCCGGTACGGTTCAGTCCGTGGCGCCCTGGCGCCTGCGGTGCAGTTGGCGCACCTGCTCGACCAGTTCCGGTACCGGCCCCTCGACGCTCACGCCTGGGGCCACCTCGTTCACCGGCAGCGCCCGTACCGGCGCCTGAGGTACACCCAACTCACCCAGCCAGGCGGCGAGTTGTGCGGAAGAGGCGACGTACACGATGCGGCCGAGACCCACCCAGGCGTGCGCGGCCGCGCACATCGGGCAGTGCTCGCCCGAGGTGTAGACGGTCGCCGCGGCGCGCTCCGCGGGCGACATGTGGGCGGCCGACCAGCGGGCCAGCTCGAACTCCGGATGCCGGGTGTGGTCCCCGGAAGCCACCCGGTTGCGGTCCTCGGCCAGCACCGTGCCGTCACCGGCGACGAGCACCGACCCGAAGGGTTCGTCACCCGCCTCCAGCGCCTCACGGGCCAGATCCACACAGCGGCGCAGATACCGCAGCTCAGTGTCCTTCACCATCGACTCCCGGCCTCCTCGCGGCAAGATCTCCGGCTGTGCAGGCTACGGGCACCGGGAGCGGGCCGGGCACTTCCACGCCGACCGAGCCGAAATCCCGTTGCCCCGCCGGGAGGCGGATGCTGGAGTGAGGCCATGGATCACTCCACGGTTCTCGCCCTCTACGACCGGGACATGCGCGAGGGCGCGCGTCCCGACGGACCCGGTGCGCGCATCGAGCGGACCGGCGCCGTGGTGCGCCAGGTGGCCGACGCGCAAGGATGGAACGGCGTCCTGTGGTCCCGTCTGGACCCGGCGGACGCGGACCGCGCGATCGGTGAGCAGATCGCCCACTTCACCGCCCTGGGCCGGGACTTCGAGTGGAAGCTCTACGCCCATGACGAGCCGCACGACCTCGGCGCCCGCCTCACCGCCGCCGGCTTCCGGGCCGAGCCCGAGGAGACCCTGATGATCGGGGAGACCGCCCAGCTGGCCGTGGACACCGGACCGCCCACGGGCGTCAGCCTCGTCCAGGTCACCGACACGGCCGGGATCGGCCTCGTCGTGGACGTGCACGACCAGGCCTTCGGCACCGACGGGACCCGGCTGCGCCACCAGCTGCTCGCCCAGCTCGCCGCGAACCCCGGCGCCGCCGTGGCCGTGCTCGCACTGGCCGGTGACGAACCGGTCGGCGCCGCCCGCATCGAGCTGACCCCCGGCACCCGCTTCGCCGGCCTGTGGGGCGGCGGCATCGTCGAGTCCTGGCGCGGCCGGGGCATCTACCGGGCCCTGGTCGCCCACCGCGCCCGGGTGGCCGCCGAGCACGGTTACCGCTACCTCCAGGTGGACGCCTCGGCCATGAGCCGGCCGATCCTGGCCCGCCTGGGCCTGCACGCGCTGAGCACCACGACGCCGTATCTGTACGGGGACTGACGGGCCCGCAGGCGGCGGCGCGCGGGGTGGTGGCTCCCTCCGGTTATTGCCGGGACTTTCTGTTCATCGGGGAGTCATGCCATGTACCTTTCAATCGGTTGACGCGTGGAGAAACCTCAAGCGGGTTCTACGCGCGCAGATTTGGCGCCCCCACCGATTGTCCCCACCCCTCAGGGAGGTTCGCCGGATGCTCGGATCCCGGAGATCCCGCCGCAGGTTCACCACGGCCCTGGCCGGTTTCGGGCTGCTGCTCACCGGAGCGGCCGTCCAGCTCGGCACCAGTGCCACCCCCGCCCACGCGGCCACCCCACACCGCGTCCTGTTCGACAACGCCCACGCGGAGACGGCCGGCAACGCCGACTGGATCATCTCCACCAGCCAGCCCGACCCGCTCGGCCAGGACGCCACCCCGTCCGCCGAGACCGACTGGACCGGCGCCCTGTCCTCCTGGGGCGTGGCGCTCCAGAAGACCGGCGAATACAGCCTGAAGACGCTGCCCACGGGGTCCAGCCTCAGCTACGGCGGCTCCTCCTCGACGGACCTCTCGAACTTCGACACGCTGGTCCTGCCGGAGCCGAACACGCTGTTCACAGCCGCCGAGAAGACGGCGATCATGAACTTCGTGAAGAACGGCGGCGGTCTGTTCATGATCTCCGACCACAACGGATCCGACCGCAACAACGACGGCTCCGACTCGGTCAAGATCCTCAACGACCTGATGACGAACAACAGCGTCGACTCCACCGACCCGTTCGGCTTCTCCATCGACGTGCTGAACATCACCAAGGACTACCCGTCCGCCATCAGCGACAGCACGAACCCCGTCCTGCACGGCTCGTTCGGCACCGTCAGCAAGAGCCTGATCGCCAACGGCACCACCGCCACCCTCAAGCCTGCCGACAACCCCGCGGTCAAGGGCCTTGTCTACCGCACCGGTTACTCGGGCAACACCGGCGCCTTCTTCCTGACCAGCAGCTTCGGCAGCGGCCGGGTCGCCTACTGGGGCGACAGCTCGCCCATCGACGACGGCACCGGCCAGAGCGGGAACACGCTGTACGACGGCTGGAACGACACCGGCGCCACCAACGCGGCCCTCGCCCTCAACGCCACCGCCTGGCTGGCCGGTTCGGGCACCACGGGTGGCGGGGGCGGCGGGGGCGGCACCTGCACCGCCGCCCAGCTGCTGGCCAACCCCGGCTTCGAGTCCGGCGCCACCTCCTGGACCGCCACCAGCGGTGTCATCACCAACGACACCGGCGAGGCCGCCCACGCCGGCTCCTACAAGGCCTGGCTCAACGGCTACGGCACGGCTCACACCGACACCCTCGCGCAGACGGTGACCATCCCCGCCGGCTGCACGAGCGCGTCCCTGAGCTTCTACCTCCACGTCGACACCGCCGAGACCACCACCTCGACGGCGTACGACACCCTGAAGGCGCAGGTCGTGGACAGCAGTGGAACGGTGCTGTCGACCCTCGCGACCTACTCGAACCTGAACGCGGCCGGCGGCTACACCAAGCGCAGCTTCAACCTCGCGAGCTACGCGGGCCAGACGGTCACGATCAAGTTCACCGGCACCGAGGGCACCCAGCTCGCCACGTCGTTCGTCGTGGACGACACCGCGCTCGACGTCTCCTGAAGCGAACGGGGGCGGGCCGTCAGGGCCCGCCCCCTTCTGCTGTGCCCCCGTCGCTGCTGTGCCCCCGTCGCCGCTGTGTCCCCGTCGGCTCAGGAGGCCGGGACCGTCCGCTCCGGAGTGTTCCATCCGGAGATCCGCACACCCGGTGCCGAGCCGTGCAGATCGGCGGTCCGGTAGGTGGCGGTCAGCGTCACGGCCTCGTCCGGCCACAGGCTGACCTCGTTGTCCGACCACTGCACGGGCAGCACCGGCCTGCCCTGGGCGTCGACCAGGTGCACGTCCGTGAAGAGCGCCGGCGTCGCGCCGCTGCCCGTGTTGCGCAGGGTGACCGTCGTGGTCGACGTTCCGCCGGTGGAGGCGGTGGAGGCGGTGGAGGCGGTGGAGGCGGTCGCCGTCACCGGCACCCGCGCCATCGAGGACAGCCCCTTGAGATCGGCGAAGCCGGTCGTCGGCGTGTAGTACCAGTCCGTCTTCGCCCAGTCGAGCGTGTCGGGTTTCGTGGAGAGCCAGTACACGTTCCGGCTCACCTCTCTGCCGTCCGCGTCCGTCAGGGTCAGCCGCAGCAGGTGCGTGGCCGACAGACCGCTGACCGTCGAGGGCAGGGTGAGCACGGTGCCGTGCGCGCCGTCGCCGGCCACCGTCACCCCGGGCACGGACGTGTCGTACTTCTGGCTGCCGTCGGGGTTGAACAGCGTGGCCCGCGCGGTGAGTCCGCCCGCCGAAGCGTGCCGGTTGTTCACGACGACGACCGACCGGTTGTCGTAGGAGTACTGGACGTGCAGCGGCTCGTTGGCCTTCTTGGCGCCGAAGTAGGCGCCGCCCTGGTCGAGATAGCGGTCCAGCAACTGCCAGTGCAGGGACGTCCAGCCGCTGTTGAACATCCAGTAGATCACCCCGGTGGCGGGCTTGCTCGCGTCCGTGGCGTTGCGCCCGTAGGCCTCGTACTGGGCGCGGACGGCCTCGTACTGGGCCAGTTGCGCCTTGCGGACGTAGTCGGCGAGGCCGGTCGGGGCGCCGTAACGCCCGGCGAGGGCGGCGTTGTAGAGCTTCAGGGTGCCGAACGTGGCGGACGGCGAGCGATGATACTGCTTCGCGGAGGGGTTCTTCCAGAGCGCGTCGAGTTCCGCGGGGGTCATCATCCGGCGGAGCGTGTCGAGGGTGGGGATGTCGGGGCCCGCGCTGGTCTCGGAGTTGAATCCGGTGGCGCCGCCCTCACGCTTGGCGTACCAGTAGTCAGGCGGCACCCAGTCGTACGGGCCGGTCATCTTCATGCCCGAACTTCCCAGCTGGGGCGAGGACTTGTCGGAGGCGGCGGGGATCACCGGGGTCGGCCAGTCGGCGGCCTTCAGGGCGTCCAGGTAGGTCTTCTCGATCGTGGCGTCCGGTGCGAAGTCGCTGCCGATCAGGAACGAGATCACGCTCGGGTGGCCGCGCAGCCGGGCGGCCTCGGCGGCCATGGACGCCTTCGCGACCGGGTAGTCGGCGGCCGTCCACTTCTCCCCGGCCTCGCTGCCGTTGACCTGCCCCTCCCACTTGTCGCAGCACTCCCAGCCCGGCAACGTGAGCACGCCGAGGCGGTCGGCGGTGTCGAAGAACTCGTCCGGCTCCAGGTGGCCTTCGAGGCGGATGGTGTTCAGGCCCAGGTCGAGGGCGTACTTCAGCCGGTCCTCCACATACCTGGGGTCCCAGCGCAGGAACTCGTCCGGGGACCAACCGCCGCCCTTGATCAGCAGCTTGCGGCCGTTGATCCGGTACTGGCGGGCGCCGTCGGAGTTCAGCGGCGCCTGGACGTCGCGGATGCCGAAGGTCTCGTGGGCGGTGTCCGAGGCGGTGCCGGCGACGGAGGCGGTGAGGTCGAGGCCGTACAGCGGCTGCTCGCCCATGCCGGCGGGCCACCACACCTTCGGCGAGGTCAGACGCAGGCCGGGAACCTCGGCGGGGGAGAAGGTGACGGTCTTCGTCTCGTGCGCGGCGAGCGGTACGGACCTGGTGAAGCGCGTCCCCGCCACGCTGCCGGAGACCTCGGCCGTGACCGCCGAGTCGCTGTCGTTGCGGGCCTGTGCCGTGACCGTCAGGTCGACCGTGGCGAGGGACGGCACGGCGAGCCGGGTCACCACGTGCGCGTCCCGCAGGGTCACCGGGCCGTCGCGGCGGACCAGGACGTCACGGACGAGGCCCATGTTCCGGTCCGGCGGCGGCTGGAGCCAGTCCAGCCAGCCCATGGTGAGGTTCTTGGTGGGCTCGTTGGGCTGGATCCGGAAGGCGACCGTGTTGGTGCCGGGCCTCACCAGCGAGGTGACGTCCAGCTCGTGGCGCGGGTAGACGCCCGTCACGTCGGCGGCCTTCGCCACCTGGTGGCCGTTGACGTAGACGTCCGCCGCCGAGACGACACCGCTGAAGTCGAGGCGGGTGCGCCGGGCGGAGTCGTCGACGGTGAAGTCGGAGCGGTACCACCAGGGAACCTGGAAGTCGGCCCGCGGGATCCTGTCCAGGTTGGTGGAGAAGAAGGGGTCTGCGTACACGCCGTCGGCCAACAGGGCTGCCAGGACGGTGGATCGGGGGCCCGCCGGGTACCAGCCCTTCGCCGGATAGCCGGGGGAGGAGACGGCCGCCGCCGAGTCGGTGACCTTCGCCGAGGACTGGATCGTGTACCCCGCCAGCGGGGTGGCGGAATCGGCGGCCGACGGAACGTGTGTCACCCTGGCCCGGACGGCAGGCGCCGGGTGAGGGCCCTGGTGCCGGGGCACCGCCCAGGCGGTGGTGGTGAGGGCGCCGATCAGGCCGAGGAGCGCGGCGCCCGTGGCGAGCCGGCGTCCGGGGGCGGGACGAGGGAACACCTTGGTCTCCAGCTTCGTAAAGTTAGGAAACTTTACTAACTCGGGTCAACGTAGGGGGCCGTACGAACCGTGTCAACGACCTCGGCCGCGCGGCCCCCAGGGGACCGGCGTGAACCGGTCAGTCGCCCGCGAAGCCCGCCAGCCGGTCGTCAGGCTCAAGTCCCTCCGCCCGTCAGTCGGGTCGTCAAGTTCAAGCCCGTCAGCCGCCCGCGAAGGCCGTCAGCCGGTCGTCAGGCTCAACCCCGTCACCCCGTCACCCCGTCACCCCGCCACCCCGCCGCGAAGCCCGCCAGTCGGCCGTCCACCTCAAGCCCGCCGGCCGGCCGTCCACCTCAAGCCCGCCGGCCGGCCGTCCACCTCAAGCCCGTCAATCGGTCGTCAGGCTCAAGCCCGCCAGCCGGGCGTCACGTTCCGGCCGGCCGGCCGGCCGGGCCGTGAAGCCGTCAGCCGAGGCCCGCCCGGCGTTCGAAGACCAGTTCCCTGGCCGTACCCAGGGCCGTGGCCACCGCGCCCATGAGCACCGCGTCCTCGCCCAGCCGGCCCGGGGCGATCCTCGGCCGCAACGGCGTGAACGTGCGCAGGTGTTCACGGACCGGGCCCAGCAGCAGGTCCACGCTGTGGCCCACGCCGCCGCCGAGCACCACGAGGTCCGGGTCGAGCACGGCGGCGGTCGCCGCCACGGTGTGCGCGATCCGCTCACCCTCCAGCTCCACCGCCCGCATCGCGGCCGAACTGCCCTGCCGGGCCGCGTCGAACACGGCCTTGGCGGTGAGCTGCCCGCTCATCCCGAAGCGCCGGGCGGCCTCCACCACGGCCTCCCCGGACACCGCGTCCTCCAGCCGCTCCGGCTTCTGCCGGCCGGTCCAGGGCAGGAAGCCGATCTCGCCGGCCAGCCCGTGCGCCCCCGTGAACAGCCGCCCCTCGCTGACCACTCCCATGCCGAGACCGGTGCCGATCATGATGTACGCGAAGAGCCGGCTGCCCGCGCCGACGCCGTACGTGTACTCGCCCAGCGCGGCCAGGTTGGCGTCGTTGTGCACCTCCAGCGGCACGCCCAGCTCCTCACGCATCCGGTCGAGCAGGCCGGCCCGGCCCCAGCCCGGCAGATGCATCGCGAACCGCACCCGGCGCTGCTTCTCGTCGTACACGCCCGGGGTGCCGACCACTCCGTGCACCACCTGCGTCGGGTCGACGCCCGAATTGCCGATCACCTGCCGGGCGGTGCCCACGACCAGGTCGGCCAGGGCGGCCGAGGCGCGGGCGCGGTTGCGCACGTCGGTGCGGGCGATCACCGTGCCGTCCAGATCGACCACGGCGACCCGCAGCCACCCGCGCCCGATGTCCACGCCCAGCACATGACCGGCGGCCGGATCGGGCGCGTACAGCACGGCGGTGCGTCCACGCTCGGGGGCGTGGGTGCCCACCTCGCGCACCAGCCCGGCCGCCTCAAGCGAGGCCAGCGCGCTGGACACCGTCGGCTTCGACAGGCCGGTCTCGCGGGCCAGTTGGGCGCGCGACGCGGCACCGAGGTCGCGCAGCCGGGCGAGGAGCAGCCGCTCGTTGGAGCTGCGCAGGTGCCGGCGGCTCCAGGGCCGCTCCTGCGGATCTATGGCGTCACCAGCGGGCATCGCACCATTCTCGTTCATTTCTGACGCATACTTGACGCCTCTAGTAAGGCTCCTTAACTTTATCGCCCAGTCGGTCCGGCCGGGCGAGCCGCCGCCCCGTACGCGGTCCGTGCGCCCGTCGCGTCAGGAGTCCCCATGTCCGGAAGCCCGCCACCCACGGGTGGTTTCGTCCGCCGTGTCGGCCTGTTCCAGGCCACGGCCATCAACATGAGCCAGATGTGCGGCATCGGTCCGTTCGTGACCATCCCGCTCATGGTCGCCGCGTTCGGCGGCCCCCAGGCGGTCATCGGGTTCGTCGCGGGTGCCGTGCTGGCGCTCTGCGACGGACTGGTCTGGGCCGAACTCGGCGCCGCCCTGCCCGGCTCGGGCGGCAGTTACGTCTACCTCCGCCAGGCCTTCCAGTACCGCACCGGCCGGATGATGCCGTTCCTGTTCGTGTGGACGGCGATGCTCTTCATCCCGCTGATCATGTCCACCGGCGTGGTCGGGTTCGTCCAGTACCTCGGCTATCTGGCCCCCGGCCTGGGGCAGACGTCCGGCGATCTGATCGGTCTCGGCGTGATCGCGCTGGTCGTCCTGCTGCTGTGGCGCGGGATCGAGCACATCGCGCGCATTACGACGGTCATGTGGGTCGTCATGATCGCCTCGGTCCTGATGGTGATCGTCGCCGCGGCCTCCGACTTCAGCCCCCACCTGGCCTTCACCTACCCGTCAGGCGCCTTCGACCTGACGAGCGGCCACTTCTGGGCCGGCTTCGCCGCGGGCCTGACCATCGGCATCTACGACTACCTCGGCTACAACACGACCGCCTACATGGGCGCCGAGATCAAGGACCCCGGACGGAGCCTGCCGCGCTCCGTCATCTTCTCGATCCTCGGCATCATGGCGATCTACCTGCTGCTCCAGATCGGCACGCTCGGCGTCGTCGACTGGGGGCGCATGACCGACCCGCACGACATCGCCTCCAGTTCCGTGGCCTCCGCCGTGCTGGAGGAGACCTGGGGCAGGGGCGCCGCCGACACGGTCACCGTGCTGATCCTGATCACCGCGTTCGCCTCCGTCTTCACCGGCCTGCTGGGCGGTTCGCGGGTGCCGTACGACGCGGCCCGGGACCGGGTCTTCTTCCGCCCGTACGGGAAGCTGCACCCCAGGCACCGCTTCCCGATGCTGGGGCTGGCCACGATGGGGGTGATCACCGCGATCGGCTTCCTGATCGGCCGGCACACCGACCTGGCCACACTGATCCAGCTGCTCACCACGGTCATGGTGATCGTCCAGGCGCTCGCCCAGATCGTCGCGCTCACCGTCCTGCGCAAACGGCAGCCGGGGCTGAACCGCCCGTACCGCATGTGGCTGTACCCGCTGCCCAGCGTTGTCGCCTTCGTCGGCTGGTGCGTGATCTACGGCTACGCCGACAAGAACTCCCCGGGCCGCCACCCCATCGAGTGGTCCCTGGCCTGGGTCGCCCTCGGCTGCGTGGCCTTCCTGGTCTGGGCGCGGCGGGAGAAGGTGTGGCCGTTCGGACCGAAGGAGATCCACGAGGAGTACATGAGCGGCCGGGAGGACCCGGACACCCAGCCGGCCGCGACCTGAGCCGCGGCCTCCAGGCGCCGGCGGACGACACCCGCGGGCGGCTTCCCGGCCGGCCGCACGAGGCCGTCGTCCGGCTCACCGTGACCCGCGAGGACCTCGCCGACGAGGCTGGAGACCGGCCGCACCCTGCCGCAGGTGCCGTGGGAGATGCCCGCCCGTTGAGGTGCGGGTGCACAGGAGGCCGGTCCGCCCGGGCGGACCGGCCCCGCGTTGTCGTGGCCTTCACTTCCTTCGACGGAGTCCTCCTTCCCTCGTGTCCTGGCTGTGTGGCTCGGGGATCTCTATGGCTTGGGGGCGCTCTTCGCCGCCGTACCGGCGCAGACCAGTCCGAGGACGATGGCCAGCGCACCGATGATGACGTTGTTGATGATCACGCCGGTGTCCGGGCTGCGGCCCACGACCCATGGCGCGATGATCATCCAGATTCCCATGGCGCACATGGCCCAGCTGAGCCCGTACATCCGTTCGGGGGCCCTGGTGAACCCCAGTGCCAGCAGCCCTATCGCGATCCCTATGATCAGATTGTGGGTCACGAGTGCCGGCTGGCTCGTCGTGTAGTGCAGGATCCACGGAGATGCCGCGCAGTACAGGCCGAGCAGGAACACCGGCCCGTCCACAAGCGCCACATCGCGACCGCCGAGCATGCGGGCATACCTATCCCGCATTTCGGATACATCGGGGTGAGTCGTCATGTCACCCCTGTGCGAGACGTTGGCCATGTTCGTCTCCTTCGTGACTCTCGGGCCTGACCGCGTCTTCTTGGCGTGGTGTGCGGTAAGCGCCGCGTTCCCATTTTGCCCTTATCGAACCTTTATGTGTAGATGTCGTGCGGGGTGAGGTGTGCGCGGTGGCGCGCCGGGGGAGCGGACGGTCTTCAGCCGCGGGCCTCAGTCGTGGTCGTGGTCGTGGGCGTGGGCGCGGTCGCGGGCGCGCCGGAAGCGGTCCAGCCCGTCGGCCAGCGCGACGATCGGGTCCGGATACCCGCGGGCGGCCTCCCGCTCCGGCCCCTTCAGCCGCCACGGCTCGTGGACCGCGCGGCCCTCGACGTTCCTCAGCTCCGGCACCCATCGGCGGACGTACGTGCCGTCGGGGTCGTACCGCCTGCCCTGCGCGACCGGGTTGAGGACACGGTTCGGCCGGGTGTCGGTGCCCGTACCGGCCACCCACTGCCAGTTCAGCTGGTTGTTGGCCACATCGCCGTCGACCAGCAGGTCCAGGAAGTGCCGGGCGCCCACCCGCCAGTCGACGTACAGCGTCTTGGCGAGGAAGCTCGCGGTCAGCAGACGGCCGCGGTTGTGCATCCACCCCTCGTGCCGCAGCTGGCGCATCGCGGCGTCGATCACCGGATACCCGGTACGGCCCTCCCGCCAGGCCTCGATGTCCTCCCGGGCCGTCTCCTCGGAGCGCCAACGATCGTGCCGGGTGCGGTAGTCGGCGTGGGCCGCGGCCGGCCGTGCCGCCAGCACCTGGCGGTGGAAGTCGCGCCACGCGAGCTGCCGTACGAACGCCTCCGCACCCGGGCCGCCGCGCCCGCGCGCCCGGTGGACCAGCTCGACGGGGGACAGCGTGCCGAAGTGCAGGTGCGGGGAGAGCCGCGAGGTCGCGTCGGCGGCCAGGTCGTCGTGACCGTCCGCGTACCCGGCGACGCCGGTGCGCAGCCAGGTCGTGAGGCGCCGGCGGCCCGCCGACTCGCCCCCGGCGGCCAGTCCGGGCGACACGTCCCGCACCGAGGAACGGGACGCGATCTCCTCCGACGCGATGCCCTCCGGCACGCGCACCGAGCGTGGAGCGCTGCGGACGTCCCGGAGCCCCTGCGCCGACCACCTGCGGAAATACGGTGTGAACACGGCGAAGTGGTCCGAGGCCGCCGGGGTCACCGTGCCGGGAGCCACGGCATCGGTGACCGTGTCGTGCACGTGCAGCCGCCTGCCGTCCGCCTCCAGCGCCTGCCGCAGCCGCCTTTCCCGCTCCCGCGCGTAGGCGCTCACGTCGGCCGCCAGATGCACCTCGTCGGCGTCGGCCTCCGCCGCGACCGCGCACACCTGCGCGACGACGTCACCGGAGCGCACGACGAGGCGCCCGCCGCGCTCGCGCAGCCCCTCGTCCAGGTCCCGCAGACAGTCCGCGAGGAACGCCAGCCGGTTGGGCACCGCGAAGCCCGCGTCGCCGACACCCCGGTCATGGACGAACAGGGGGACGACCTCCCGGGCCCGGTGCAGTGCGGCTCGCAGCGGCGGGTGGTCGTGCAGACGCAGATCGGCGGTGAACAGGACGACCGGGACGGGCATGGCGCGGCTCCAAGGTGCGGGGCGTGCAGTGCGGGGCGCGGGGTGCGGACGCATGCTCCAACGAGGCAGCACCGCGGTCCGCTCCGTACGTCACCGAAACGGGGCGTGAGCCGCGGGTCGGCAGGTGCCGTTCGCGCCCCGAGGGACGGGTGCGCGCCGAGCCGGGGACGGTCGCCGGTTCCGGCGGCCGGCCTGTGCTCAGTCCCGGCCCGGACCCCCGATCTCGCCCGGCGTCCCGGCCAGAGCCCGCAGGTGGGCCTGGCGAGTCTCTGCCGTCTGGCCCTGGACCAGCAGGAACATTCCCTCGCGGGCCAGGCGCTGCGCACGGCTGGTCAGCGACATCGCCCGGCCGCCGCCCGCGACGATCGCGGCGGTGGTGGCCGTGCCCAGCAGCTCGTACGCCTCGGCTCGTACGGCCAGCAGTTCCCCGGCTTGCCCGTGCGGATCCGGACGGTCGGCCAGGGCGTAGGCGCGGTCGCGGACGTCGGTGAGGCGGGCGCGCAGGGGTACGGCCGTGTCCTCGTCCAGCAAGGACAGCGCCGACGCGGTGATGCCGAAGACCGACGGGTTGGTGATCAGCCGCTTCGCGCGGTCGCCGATCGCCCACCGCTCCAGGGGCGTTCGCAGAGCCACCGCTTCCTCGGGCACCCACAGGCCGTCCAGCTCCAGCGACACCGTACGCGCGGCCGTGAGCGCGGCGAGCCGCATCGGCGGCGAGGGGCGCAGCCCCGGCTGGGCACGCGCCTCCACGAAGGCGAACAGGGCCTCGCCCTCCTCGGTCACCCCGGCCAGCAGCATCACGTCGTTCAGGCCCCACCCGGTGTACCAGGGCACCACCCCGTCGAACCGCCGGCCGCCGCCCTCCCGCCGGACCCGCACCGGGACGCGCGGATACGCGCGCAGATGCGCGTATGCCACCCCCGACAGCAGTTCCCCGCGCGCCAGCGGCCCCAACAGGCTTTCCCGCACCGGTAGTTCCCCGCGTGCGGCGGTCTGCACCGGGGTGTGGTGCTGTGTCTGCACGAACCACGTCGAACAGCAGGCCCCGGCGAGGATCTCCGTGGTCTCCCGCACCACGGCCGGCGGCGCCCCGGAGCCTCCGTACGCGATCGGCGCCGCCACTCCGAGCAGCCCGGACTTCTTCAGCGCCTCGATGTGGCTCGCGGGTACGCCCTCCTGGTCCACCCGCTCGGCCTCGGGGACGAGCAGATCTGCGGCGAGCCGCCGGGCGCGGACGACGAGCGGATGTGCGGTGTCGGTCATGCCGATGATTCTTTCGAAGACCGAGGGCGACTTCTTCTTCCGAAGGCCGAGCGCGACATCCCGCGGGCGACACCCCGCGGGCGACACCCCGCGGGCGACAGACCGCTGGTGACCATGGCCGTCGACCTTTTCGTCGGGACGTGCGGCGCGCGGTGTCGATCCGCGCCCTGCCGTTCGTGTAGGAGGTGACAGGCACCCCGGCACCGGGAACCCGCCCGGAAGGACGCCGGGACGACGCCAATACGACGCCAATACGACGCCAATACGACGCCAAGGAGAATCCCCATGAAGCACTACCTGCTCAGCGTGGTCACGCCGGCCGACGGACAGCCGCCCACCCCAGAGGCGCTCGCCGGGATCATGCGCAACGTCGAGGCCTTCAACGACGAACTGCGTGCGGCCGGCGCCTGGGTCTTCTCCGGCGGCCTGCACGGCCCGGAGACCACCACCATGCTGCGCCCCGAGGACGGCGACGTCCTCGTCACCGACGGGCCCTTCGCCGAGGGCAGGGAGTACCTGGGCGGACTCACCCTGATCCGGGCCGCCGACCGGGACGAGGCCCTGGAGTGGGGGCGCAAGGCGGCCCTCGCGACCACCCTGCCCATCGAGGTGCGGCCGTTCGTGGACCAGCCCTGATGGGCAGAGCCCCGGCGTCGAGGCCGTCTTCCGCGCCGAGTACGGGCGCGGGCGTGCGCCGATGCGCTGTGTGCCGGCTCCGATCGACCGAGGGCGCTCCCGTCGGCGGCTATACGTCTGGCGGGATACGGCTGATGCTCAGTCGTGTTCCGCGAGTTCGCCGGAGAAGGCGGCGGCCATGCGCAGCCAGGGTGCGGCCTCGTCGTTGCGCCCTTGGCGTTGCAGCGTGCGCCCCAGCATGAGGTGGGCGTAGTCCTCGACCGGGTCGCGGTCGAGCACCCGGCGCAACTGCTCCTCGGCCCGCTTCAGTTGCGCGGAGTGGTAGTAGGCGCGGGCCAGCAGCAGCCGGGGGCCGGTCTGTTCCGGGACCTCATCGACCACAGCGGTGAGCAGCCGCGCGGCTCCCGCGTAGTCCCTGGCCCCGAAGAGCGCCTGAGCCCGCTCCCAGCGCTCGAGGGTGGTCTCCTCATGCGGTGTGCCGACGCCGTTGTCGAAGATGTGCAGGGCACTCGCCCAGCGGTCCGCCGCGGGCTCGCCGTTGGGCTGGTAGTCGTTGAAGTTGTCGATCACGAGAGCTCCTCTCCCGGTGTCGTGTGCGGCATACGTCCGGCGTTCGGGTGCCCTTTGGCTCGCCGGGCCCGTATTCGACCTCTCCCGTCTGGGCCATGTGGATGAACGGGTCCCGCAGGTGGTCGTCGACGTGACTCAGCCGGTCGCTGTCGCGGAGGTGTCCTCGGCGTCACGAGCGGCGAGCAGTGAGGCATGTGTGGGCGCCTCGGGCACGTCGGCCGGCCGGTTCTTGGCGAATTCCTTCCGCAGGACGGGCAGAACCTCTTCGCCGAGCATGTCGAGCTGTTCCAGTACGGACTTCAGCGGCACGCCCACGCCATCCACGTTGAACAGCTGGCGCTGGTAGTCGCCGAAGTTCTCGCGGAAGGTCAGGGTCTTCTCGATGACCTCCTGAGGGCTGCCGACCGTCAGCGGTGTCTCGTCCATGTACTGCTCCAGCGACGGCCCGCCGCCCATGATCGGTGAGCGGTCGAAGTAGGGGCGGAACTCCCGCACGGCATCCTGGGAGTTCTTCCGCATGAAGATGTGGCCGCCGAGCCCGACGATCGCCTGCTCGGGCGTGCCGTGCCCGTAGTGCGCGTACCGCTCGCGGTAGAGGCTGATCAGCTTCTGGAAGTGCTCCTTGGGCCAGAAGATGTGGTTGGCGAAGAAGCCGTCGCCGTAGTAGGCGGCTTGTTCGGCGATCTCCGGGGAGCGGATGGAGCCGTGCCAGACGAAGGGGGGTATGCCGTCGAGTGGGCGGGGGGTGGAGGTGAAGGATTGCAGGGGTGTGCGGAAGCGGCCCTGCCAGTCGACGACGTCTTCGCGCCAGAGCTTGTGCAGGAGGGCGTAGTTCTCGATGGCGAGGTTGATGCCCTGCCGGATGTCCTTGCCGAACCAGGGGTAGACGGGTCCGGTGTTGCCACGGCCCATCATGAGGTCGACGCGTCCGTCGGCCAGGTGCTGGAGCATGGCGTAGTCCTCGGCGATCTTCACCGGGTCGTTGGTGGTGATGAGAGTCGTGGAGGTGGACAGAATGATCCGCTCGGTGCGCGCCGCTATGTAGCCGAGCATCGTGGTCGGGGACGAGGGCACGAAGGGCAGGTTGTGGTGCTCGCCGGTCGCGAAGACGTCAAGCCCGACCTCCTCGGCCTTCAGGGCGATGGCGACCATGGCCTTGATCCGCTCACGCTCGGTCGGTGTCCGGCCGGTGGTGGGGTCCTGTGTCACGTCACCGACGGTGAAGATCCCGAACTGCATCGCACCCAACTCCATGTTGTTGATGTATCAACTGCCATGTGAACGGCATGTCTCGTGCGGCTATTCCCGCTGCGGTCCCACTGTCACCCGGTTGACGGGTCAACGATATCGCTCTAGGGTTCCGGTTGATAGATCAACTAGACCTGCGCCCTTTGCGTTTTGGCGTGGGAAGAGTGGAGGGAACTCCCGTGTACATCGCCGCCGCCATCCTCAGCGTGATCCTCGCCCTAGTGAGCCTGGCCGCGGGTGCGCCCAAGGCGCTGCTCAAAGGCGATGTCCCCGCGGGACTGCAGTCCCATATGGGGCTGAGTGCCGGGTTCGTCCGGTTCATCGGGCTGGCCGAGGTCGCCGCCGCCGTGGGCCTGGTCATCGGGCTCTTCTGGCAGCCCCTGGGTATCGCCGCGGCTGCCGGCATGACCGTCACGCTGATCGGTGCGGTCGTCTTCCACGCCAAGGCGGGGGACTACGCCAACCCTGAGACCAAGGGGAACGCGATGGCGCCCATCGTCCTGGCCCTTGTCTCGGCCGCGACCGTAGTGACCTTGTTCCTGGCCATGTGAACCGGCCCTGGCCGGCCGTCTGCATCCGCCGCTTGGGTATGTAGTCGCCGCGGGGCACTTCGAGCCGCTGACCCTGACCCGTCCGGTCAGTCCGGATGCTTCTTCATGTGGTCCGAGACGCGCTTGGAGAGCCGGGCGAATGTGCTGAGCTGGTTCGGGGTCAGGGCGTCGATGAACAGGCGGCGGACGTGCTCGACGTGCATCGGCGCGGCGTCCTCGATCGCCTTGTAGCCGGCCGGAGTGGCGACGATGAACGCTCCGCGTCCGTCGTCGGAGCATTCCTCCCTGGTCACGAGTCCGCGTTTCGCCATCCGCGTGATCTGGTGGGACATCCGGCTCTTCTCCCACTCCACGAGTTTGGCCAGGTCCAGGAAGCGCATCCGCCCGCCGCCCGTCTCGGTGAGATTGGCGAGCACGATGTAGTCGGAGGCGGACATCCCGGAGTCGGCCTGGACGCGGCGGGACAGTCGTCCGATGAGTGTCTCCTGCATGCGGATGAAGCTGTCCCAGGCGGCCTTCTCTTCCGGATTGAGCCAGCGTGGCGTCGCGTTCATGACCGCAGTCTATCGAAGTCGTTGACACCTCATCTACTCGCGGGGGAGGTGACGGCTGGAAGCGGCAGCTGTGTGACCCTCGGCGAGACCGAGCAGGCAGGCCCGTGTGAGGCTCTTGATCGTGTGACCCAGGCGATGGGCGTAGTCCTCGGCGCGGCGGGTGGTGCCGTACGAGCGTTCGGGCGAGGTCGTGGCCTACGCCCAGGGTCCGGGCGAGCCGCTCGACCGGCTGATCATCACCCATGCCCACCCCAGGGGCCGAGGTCGTCGACGGCGTGCCGTTCCTCTTCGGGGCCCTTACTGGCGGCGAGGCCGCCGACGGACTGGTATCAGACTCTCCGAGCGCCGGTCACCACGGAGATGATCTGGTTGACACATCAAATATCGGCACTAATGTAGGTGTCACATCACCTACTTAAGTCGGGCGGTCCGCTGCTGATGTGACGGACCGTCAGTGATGCGGAGGCCGCGCCGGTTCGCGGAGCCGTATCGATCGACTCGGCGTGATGTTTGGCCGGCTCGGCCTCAGGGCGCCGGTGAGGACACGTGCGGCCGTATCGGCGGCGTCGAGATCGGCGGTGTCCCGTCCGAGCTCGCAGACATGAACATTTGGAGAGGGATCCCATGAACACCGCAGCGAAGTCCGGACTTCAGGCACTGCTGACGCCCGAGGAGAGCGTCGTCGTCCTGATCGACCACCAGGCGTTCCAGTTCGCCAACCTGCACAGCCACGATCCGTCGATGATCGTGAACAACGCCATCGCCCTTGCCGAGTCCGCCAAGGTGTTCGACGTCCCGACCATCCTGACGACCGTGCTGGAGGAGCGTGGCGGCCACCTCATCAAGGGTCTGCAGGACGTGTTCCCGGAGCAGAAGCCGATCGACCGGACGTTCATCAACGCCTGGCAGGACGAGCGCGTCGTCGACGCCGTCAAGGCGACCGGACGCAAGAAGCTGATCATCGCCGGTCTCTGGACGGAGATCTGTGTCGCGATGCCGGCGATACAGGCGCTGGGTGAGGGCTTCGAGGTCTTCGTCGTCACCGACGCCTCTGGTGGCGCCTCGAAGGAGGCCCACGACATGGCCGTGCAGCGCATGGTCCAGGCGGGCGTGGTTCCGATCACCTGGCTGGCCGTGCAGGGTGAGTGGCAGCGCGACTGGGCCCGCGAGAAGACCGTCCCGGGCATCTCCGAGGTTCTGTTCCAGCACGGTGGTGGCGTCGGCGTCGCCCTCAACTGGGAGATGCAGCTGCTCGCGGCCCGCGCTGGAAGCGACGCCTGACATGGCCGCGGAACAGGCTCCCGTTCGCATTGGGTACTGCCTGTCACTGACCGGTCCCCTCGCGGGCAACAGCCGGTCGGCCCGCCTCGCCCACGAGATCTGGCGCGAGGACGTCAACGCTCGCGGTGGACTGCTCGGCCGTCCGGTCGAGTTCGTCCGCTACGACGACCAGGGGGACGCCTCCCTGGTTCCCGGGATCTACGAACGGCTGATCGACGAGGACAGGGTTGACCTCGTCATCGGTGGATACGGCACCAACACCGTGCTGCCGGCCATGCCGTTGATGGTGGAGCGGGAGCGCTTCTTCGTCGGGCTCATGGGCCTCGGCATCAACAACGCGCTCGCCTATCCGAACTACTTCGCCATGATCCCGACCGGGCCGGATCCGAACGCCGCGCTCACCGAGGGGTTCTTCGAACTCGCCGCGCGGCAGGATCCGCGGCCGACGACCGTGGCGCTCGTCTCCGCGGATGCCGAGTTCTCCCGCAATCCCGTTCTCGGTGCGAAGGCCAATGCCGAGAAGTACGGGATCAAGGTGGTTCACGAGGCCACCTATCCGCTGTCGACCGAGGACTTCACGCCCGTCGTCGACGCCGTCGCGGAAAGCGGCGGTGATCTGCTGTTCCTGTGTTCCTACCTGGCCGACTCGATCGGCCTGGCGCGGACCATCCGGTCTCACCACTACCGGCCGAAGATGGTCGGCGGTGCCATGATCGGACCGCAGAACACAGCGGTGAAGACGACGCTCGGACCGTTGCTCAACGGCTTCGTGAACTACGAATACTGGGCTCCGGTCCCCAAGATGATGTTCCCGGGTGTTCAGGAACTGCTGAACACCTACCAGGCGCGGGCCGGCGAAGCCGGTGTCGACCTGCTGGGGCATTACATGGTGCCGCTCGCCTACGCCCAGTTGCAGGTGGTCGCCCAAGCCGTCGAGGCGACCGGCGGGTTCGACGACGAGAGCCTCTCGGCGTACGCGCGGGAGGAAACCTTCCCGACCGTCATGGGCGATGTCCGGTTCGGCGTGAAGGGCGAGTGGTCACAGCCGCGGGTCCTGCAGGTCCAGTTCCAGGGAATCTCCGGCCATGAGGTCGGTCAGTTCCAGAACGGGTCGCGGCAGATCGTGGTGTCGCCACCGGAATCGTCCTCCGGAGAGTTCGTCTTTCCCTACGCGCAGGCTCTGACTGCCGAGTGAAGGAGGCCGACCGCGGCCTTTCGGGACGGGGCGCCGGATTTTCCGGCGCCCCGTCCCCGCTTGACCCCGGCATGGAGGGCGACCGTGACGGAGTCCGCGACCGGTGTGCCCGGCGCGGCCCCGTGTCTCTCCGTCCGCCGGGCGAGTAAGTTGATGCGTCAACCCTGTGCAGTTAGTGTGGTGGCCGGATCAGCCAGACTCCCGCAGTTGATCGGGAGCTGCCAGGAGGAGGACACATGGCGGTCGAAGTGAGCGACGTCCCCGAGGCGAAGCGCTACGAGGCCCGCGTCGACGGAGAGCCCAAGGTCGCGGGCATCGCGGAGTACATCCGTACGACGGAACTCATCGCGTTCGTGCACACCGAGGTCGAGCCGGAGTACGAGGGTAAGGGAGTCGGGTCCGCGCTGGTCCGCACCTCCCTTGACGAGGCGCGCGCCGCGCATCTGAGGGTGCTGGCGACCTGCCCCTTCTACGCGGGCTGGATCGCCCGTCACCCCGAGTACGAGGACCTGCTGTACCAGTCCCGCAGCAGGGTCAGCGACTGAACATCCGCACATGGCAGTGAAGGAGGCCGGTATGAGCGGTGGATCCGAGAAGAAGGCGTACGAGGGGCAGTCGATCACGGTCACGTTCGAGGCCGGGCGCTGCCTGCATGCCGCTGAATGCGTCCATGGCCTGCCCGAGGTCTTCGACACGGCCAGGCGCCCGTGGATCCGGCCGGACGGTGCCACCGCCGACCGGCTGGCCGAAGTGGTGCGGCGCTGCCCCTCGGGCGCGCTGCAGTACCGGCTCGCGGAGGGCGGGGCGGAGCGCCCGGACCGGCCCACCCGGATCACGCGCAGCTCCACCGGACAGCTGACCGTACGGGGCGAGTTGAGCGTGGACACGCAGGAAGGCCCGCGCGCCGAGACCAGGGTCGTGCTGTGCGGCTGTGGGCAGAGCCGCCTTCAGCCGTACTGCGACCACGCGGGGCCCTGCGGTCAGTGACGCCGCCGTGCCCATTTCTTCATACAACTATCCCCACGAGAGCTTGGAGCCGAGCGGATGTCCCTTGCAGTGCAGTTCTCCGAGTACGGCAGGACCGATGTCCTGCGTGTCGTCGATGTTCCGCCGCCCACCGCGGGCCCCGGGCAGGTACGGCTCGCGGTACGGGCGGCCGGTGTCAACCCGATCGACTGGAAGATCCTGCACGGCTACATGCGCCAGGTGATGCCCCTGGACCTTCCGGGCGGTCTCGGCTCCGACGTGGCCGGTGTGGTCGACCAGGTCGGCGAGGGGGTGAGCGCCTTCAGCGTCGGTGACGAGGTGCTGGGAGCCTCCCTCACCCCCTCCTACGCGCAGTCCGCGCTCGCCGACCCCGCCGCACTGGTCGCCAAGCCCGCCTCCGTCCCGTGGGAGGTTGCCGGGACCCTGGCCGGTACGGGCATCACCGCCTGGGAGGTCCTCAACAAGCTGAAGGTCGCCAAGGGCGAGACCCTGCTGGTCCATGCCGCGGCCGGCGGCGTGGGAACGTTCGCCGTGCAGCTGGCCGTCGCCCGCGGTGCACGCGTCATCGGCACCGCGAGCGAACGCAACCACGGACAGCTCCGCTCCCTCGGCGCGGAACCGGTCACCTACGGCCAGGGTCTGGTCGAGCGCGTACGGGCGATCGCCCCCCAGGGAGTCGACGCCGTCCTCGACGCCTCCGGCCGCGGTGAGATCCTGGACTCCATCGAACTCGCGGGCGGTCCGAGCCGCGTCCTGTCCCTCGTGGCCTTCGACGCCGCCGGGACGGGAATCCAGATCCACATGACCGAGCCGGGAGCGGGCGGTCCGCAGGCGCTGGGCGACATCCTCGCCCTCATCGAGGCGGGACGGCTGTGGGTGCCGATCGCGGGGATGTACCCCCTCGACGAGGCGGCGGCCGCGCTGGAGGTGAGCCGGTCCGGGCACCTGGGCGGCAAGCTCGTCCTGCTCCCGGAGTAACGGCACGACCTCCTGCGGCGAACGGCGAACGGCGAATGGCCAACGGCGGGCGCAGCGGCCCCGCGGCCTCGCGGACCGGATTCAGTCTCCCGGGGGCCGGACGTCCATGGTCTTGGCGAGGTGGCGGCCGGTCAGGCTGTCGGATGACGCCGCGACCCGTCGCGGGGTTCCGGTGGCGACGATGCGGCCGCCGTCCGGTCCGCCTCCGGGGCCCATGTCGATGATGTGGTCGGCGTTGGCGATGAGGTCGAGGTCATGGTCGACGGCCACGACTGTCGCGCCCGCGGTGATCAGCCGGTCCAGGACACCGAGCAGGGTCGCGACGTCGCGCGGGTGGAGACCGACGGTGGGTTCGTCGAAGACGTAGAGGCTGTGGGCCTGGCGGGAGTGCAGGCCCCCGGCCAGGCGCATGCGCTGTGCTTCGCCGCCGGACAGCGTCGGCGTGGGTTCGCCGAGGCGCAGGTAGCCCAGCCCCACCTCGACCAGGGAACGCAGGTTGGGCGAGGGGAAGCGTTCGGCGGCTTCCGTCACCGTCAGACGCAGCACGTCGGCGATGGTCAGTCCGTCGACGGTGACTTCGAGGGTTTCGGGGTTGTAGCGGGCGCCGTCGCAGTCGGGACAGGTCAGGGTCATGTCGGGCAGGTACTGCACGTCCAGGGACGTCTCTCCCAGACCCTCGCAGGCCGGGCACTGTCCCGATCGGAGGTTGTAGGAGAAGCGTCCGGCGTCCCAGTTCCTGGCGCGCGCCTGCGGCGAGGCGGCGTAGAGGTCGCGGATGCCGTCGAAGGCTCCCGAGTACGTTGCCGGTGTGGAGCGGGAGTTGCGGCCGATGGGCGTGGCGTCCACCTGGACGACCCGGCGGATGCCGCCCCGTTCGAAGTGCGTGACATGCGGCGGGTGTTCACCGGTCAGCGCGGGCACCAGGCTGTCGAGGAGCAGGGTGGTCTTGCCCGATCCGGAGACCCCGGTGACGAGGGTGAGCCTGCCGACGGGGAAGCGCGCCGTCACCTCGTGCAGAGTACGGAGGCCGTCCACGGTGATCTCCAGGTGCGGATCGTCCGGGCCGACGGGGAGGGCCTTGCGCACCCGGACGTCGGCTGCCCCTGACAGGTACGGGCCGGTGACCGAGGCCGGATCCGCCGCGAGGTCCTCGGCGCTGCCCTGGCGCACCACCGTGCCGCCGGCGCGCCCGGCGCCCGGTCCCATTTCGATGAGCTGGTCGACGTGACGCAGCAAGGCCACGTCGTGGTCGACCATGACGACGGAGTTGCCGCTGTCGACGAGGGCCCGGATGACGTCGCGCAGCCCCTCGACGTTGGCGGGGTGCAGACCCACGGTGGGTTCGTCCAGCACGTAGAGCATGCCCGTGGACCGGTTGCGGAGGATGGAGGTGAGCTGGATGCGCTGGCGTTCCCCGGTGGACAGCGTGGTTCCGGCACGGTCGAGCGTCAGGTAGTCCAGGCCGAGGCGCAGCAGCGGATCCACGGACTGCGCCAGCTCGACGCCGAGTTGCCTGCCCAGGCCGGCCATCAGGTCGGGCAGGGGGCCGGGCAGCGCCGTCGCGAGGTCGGACAGGGGCAGTGCGCTGGTCTCCGCGATGGTCCGGCCGTCGACCAGCGTGGTCAGCGCCTGCGGCCGCAGCCGCGTGCCGTGGCAGGCCGGGCAGGTGCGGACCGTGAGGAACTTCCGCAGCCGCTCCCGGCCGCTCTCGCTCGCGGAGGCCAGCGAGTTGCCCACCGCGACCCGGGCGTTCTCGTACAGTGCGTTCAGCTCGGTGGCGCGGCCGGTCCTGCTGACCGGGAAGATCTGCTGCCGGACGGCGGGGCCGTCCATGACGATCTCCCGCTCGTGCTCGGTGAGTTGGCCGAACGGCACATCTGTGCGCACCCCGAGCGCCTTGACGACCTGGGGCATGAGCCCCCGCATGCCGATGCGCCACGGACGGACCGCACCGTCGTCGATGCTCTTGGACGGATCCGGCACGATCGCGTCGTCGTCGATCTCCTCGATGGTCCCCATGCCCTCGCAGACCGGGCAGGCGCCAAAGGAGTTGAAGGCGAAGGACTCGGCGCTCGGCACCTCGAAGGTCACCCCGCAGACCGGGCAGTCGGCCTGCGGGGCGCGGCTCCAGTCGAGCGAGGCATCGAGACGATGCCCGTTCGGGCACACGTGCGAGCCCAGGCGGGAGTACATCAGCCGGACGACATTGAGTACTTCGGTCATGGTACCTACCGTGCTGCGCCGTCCCGGCACGGGTGGACGCTGCCGCAGCGCGAGGGCGGCCGGAAGGAAGTCGATGCGGTCGACGTCCGGGCGGGCGGCCTGGCTGATCCGACGCCGGGTGTACGTGGACAGGCCCTCCAGGAAACGGTGGTAGACCTCGGCGTACAGCACACTCATCGCCAGTGACGACTTCCCTGAGCCGGACAGGCCGGTCAGCGCCACCCAGGACCACAGAGGGACGTCCACGTCGACGTCCCTCAGGTTGTTCGCGCGGGCACCGACCACCTTGATCGCCTTCGGAAGTCCAGTCACCTGCCGTGCCTTTCCGGAATCGGCCGACCGGCATGGGTCGGCGCGTCCGGCACACCGGCCGGCCGGCCCTTCGCGAACTCCTCGCGCAGCACGGGTACGACCTCCTCGCCGAGCATGTCGATCTGTTCGAGCACGGTCTTCAGCGGCAGCCCGGCATGGTCCACGAGGAACAACTGCCGCTGGTAGTCGCCGACGTACTCGCGGAAAGTCAGCGTCTTCTCGATCACCTGCTGCGGCGAGCCGACCGTCAGCGGCGTCTCGTCCATGTAGTCCTCCAGGGAGGGTCCGTGCCCGTAAACCGGCGCGACGTCGAAGTAGGGACGGAACTCCCGTACGGCGTCCTGCGAGTTCTTCCGCATGAACACATGCCCGCCGAGCCCGACGATCGCCTGCTCGGGCGTGCCGTGCCCGTAGTGCGCGTACCGCGTCCGGTACAGCTCGACCAGCCGTCGGACGTGGTCGGCCGGCCAGAAGACGTTGCTGTGGAGGAAGCCGTCGCCGTAGTAGGCGGCTTGTTCGGCGATCTCCGGGGAGCGGATGGAGCCGTGCCAGACGAAGGGGGGTATGCCGTCGAGTGGGCGGGGGGTGGAGGTGAAGGACTGCAGGGGTGTGCGGAAGCGGCCCTGCCAGTCGACGACGTCTTCGCGCCAGAGCTTGTGCAGGAGGGCGTAGTTCTCGATGGCGAGGTTGATGCCCTCGCGGATGTCCTTGCCGAACCAGGGGTAGACGGGTCCGGTGTTGCCGCGGCCCATCATGAGGTCGACGCGTCCGTCGGCCAGGTGCTGGAGCATGGCGTAGTCCTCGGCGATCTTCACCGGGTCGTTGGTGGTGATGAGCGTCGTGGAGGTGGAGAGGATCAGCTTCTCGGTGCGGGCGGCGATGTAGCCGAGCATCGTGGTCGGGGACGAGGGTACGAAGGGCGGGTTGTGGTGCTCGCCGGTCGCGAAGACGTCGAGTCCGACCTCCTCGGCCTTCAGGGCGATGGCGACCATGGCCTTGATCCGCTCGCGCTCGGTCGGTGTCCGGCCGGTGGTGGGGTCCTGTGTCACGTCACCGACGGTGGTGATCCCGAACTGCATGGTCGCCCACCCTTCCATGTGGTTGATGTGTCAACATCATAGCGGGAACGGGATCCGGGGCGCGTCTATTTCCACCGTTCGGTGGACGGGGCGGGCACCTCGCGGTCGCCGGTGTGAACTTCGACGCCTCGGCGCTTCGGTTGACTAGTCAACTATGTCGGTGGTTGGCTGGCGGCGGAAGTCTCCTCCTCGTACGGAGGAACGACGGCACGGCGGCCGTTCCGAGGGGGCGCGAAGGAACCCTCGTGTGGCGGACGACCCCGGCCGCGAGACGGCCGATGTCGTCCAGCCTGGTGGAGCGCCCATCGTGGCCGCGCCCGAACGCCCGGCAAGGCACAACCCCGTACCGCGGCCCGCAGCCGCAGAAAGGACGCGGTCGGCATGAGTGACCTCGACCTCCAGTCCGGGCTCCGTGAGTGCGGAGGCCGGGCCGACGTGTCCGGGCGGCCCGTCAGGGAGCTGCTGAACCCGCGCGAGGCAAGCCTGGGCGCCACGGCCGTCCGCAGGCTGCTGCCGAATCTGGGGCGGCGGATGGTGGGCGCCTGGTGCTTCGTCGACCACTTCGGCCCCGACGACATCGCCGACGAGCCCGGCATGCAGGTACCGCCCCACCCGCACATGGGCCTGCAGACGGTGAGCTGGCTGCACGAGGGCGAGGTGCTGCACCGCGACAGCGTCGGCAGTGTGCAGACCCTGCGCCCGCGCCGGCTCGGCCTGATGACGTCGGGGCGGGGCATCGCGCACGCCGAGCAGAGCACCGTTCCGCATCCCCGGCTGCTTCATGGTGCTCAGCTGTGGGTGGCGCTGCCCGAGGTCCACCGGAACACCGCGCCCGCCTTCGAGCATCACGCCGACCTGCCGGTCGTCACGGCCCCGGGGCTGACGGCCACCGTCATCCTGGGCGGACTGGACGGCGCGGTCTCGCCGGGCACGACGTACACGCCGCTGGTCGGCGCCGACCTCGCACTCGTCGAAGGCGCGGACGTACGGCTGCCGGTGGAGCCGGACTTCGAGTACGCCGTCCTGACGATGTCCGGGGTCACCGAAGTCGACGGGGTGCCTCTCGCCCCCGGCTCCATGGTCTATCTGGGCTCCGGGCGTTCCGAGCTGCCGCTGCGCGCCCTCAGTGACGCGGAGCTGCTGCTGCTCGGAGGGGAGCCGTTCGAGGAGAAGATCATCATGTGGTGGAACCTCATCGGCCGGACCCGGGAGGAGATCGCCGAGGGGCGTGCGGCCTGGATGTCAGGTGACCGTTTCGGCACGGTCCACGGCTACGACGGTGAGCCACTGCCCGCCCCCGCCCTGCCGGTGACGCCGCTCAAGCCCCGCGGCCGTACTCGCTGACCGCTGACCGTCAGCAGTGGGACGTTCGCTCCGTGCAGGTCTTGATGCCGGCTCCGGCGATGTCCTCGTGGCCGTCAGTCGGCGCTGGCGGCCATGTTCTGATCCTGTTCCAGTTGCTCCAGCTGCTTCGAGGAGGCGGTCCGAGAGTTCGGTGAACGTGGTCAGCTCCTGTGGCGTCAAGGGGGCGATGAGCAGGCGGCGTACGGCTCCGACGTGACGACGAGCGGATTCCGTGAGGGGATTGTTGATGCGTCATCAAGTCGTGTAGGTTGGGCCCCTGTAACCGGTTGATGTGTCATCCACTTGGCAGGTCGGCCGTCGGCCGAGGCGCGGGGTACGCAGCTCCGCGCGGCAAGGAGGAGAACCGTGTCGGAGAAGAAGGTCATCGCGGTAGTCGGTGCCACCGGCGCTCAGGGCGGCGGTCTGGCCCGCGCGATCCTGGCCGATGCGAGCGGCGAGTTCACGGTGCGTGCCCTGACGCGCAACGCCTCGTCGGAGAAGGCCCGTGAACTGGCCGAGCAGGGTGCCGAGGTGGTGGTGGCGGACATCCGTGACGCGGACAGTCTGGCGAAGGCGTTCGATGGAGCGTACGGCGCGTTCCTGGTGACCAACTTCTGGGAGCACGGGTCGCCGGAGCGGGAGAAGGAGGACGCGGCCACGATGGCGCGGGTCGCCAAGGCCGCCGGGCTGCGCCACGTCATCTGGTCCACCCTGGACGACACCCGCGAGCACATTCCGCTCGACGACGACCGGATGCCGACGCTGATGGGCACCTACAAGGTGCCGCACTTCGACGCCAAGGCCGAGGCCAACCAGCTGTTCACCGATGCCGGGGTGCCGACGACCTTCCTGGAGACCACGTTCTTCTGGGAGAACCTGCTCGGCCCGATGGCGCCGCAGCGTGACCAGGACGGCGCGCTGGTCCTGGCGCTGGCGATGGGTGACAGCAAGCTCGCCGGCATGGCGGCGGAGGACATCGGCAAGACCGCGTACGCCATCTTCCGGCGCGGTGCGGAATTCGTCGGCCGGACCGTGAGCATCGCCGGAGAGCATCTGACGGGAGCCGAGATGGCCGCCGTCCTCGGCGAGACGCTCGGTGAGCCGGTGACCTATGTCCCCGTTCCCTTCGACGTGCTGCGCGCGCAGGAGTGGCCCGGTGCGGGGGAGTCGGCGAACATGTTCCAGTTCTATGTCGAGGTCCCCGAGTTCGTGGCCGTGCGTGACCTCGACTTCGTGCGCAGCCTCAACCCCGCCCTGCAGACGTTCGAGCAGTGGGCACAGGCGCACAAGGACGCGTTCCCGCGCGGCTGACCGGTGCTCGCGTCGGCGTCGACGCCTGAGCCAATGGTTGATCTGCCACCCTCGCTTCTGGAGTTGGAATCATGTCCACCCCCGTCAAACTCGCTGTCATCTACTACTCCTCGACTGGCTTCAGCGCGGAGATCGCCAAGGAGATCAGCGACGCCGCCGCGAAGGCCGGTGCCGAAGTACGCCTGTTGAAGACCGCTGAACTCGCGTCCGAGGCCGCCGTTGCCGCCAACGAGGCATGGGCCGCCCATGTCGCCGCCGACGCGGGTGTTCCCGAGGCCACGCCGGACGACGTCGAGTGGGCCGACGCCGTCATCTTCGGCACCCCGACGCGCTTCGGGAACGTCTCTTCGCAGCTGAAGCAGTTCATCGACACCCTCGGTGGCCTGTGGGCCCAGGGCGTGCTGGCCCACAAGGTGTACAGCGGCTTCGTCACCACGGCCACGAAGCACGGCGGCCAGGAGTCGACGCTGCTGGCGCTGTACAACTCGATCCACCACTTCGGCGGCCTGGTCGTGCCGCCGGGCTACACCGACCCCGTGAAGTTCGTGGACGGCAACCCCTACGGCACCTCTCACGCCGACGCCCAGGGCAGCAACCCGATCGGCGACGAGACCCGCAACAGCGCCCGCTACCAGGCCGAGCGGGTGGTTCGGATCGCCGGTGCCCTCAAGCGCGGCTTCGCTGCCTGATCCCTCCCGGACGCCGGGGCTGCCGTGCTGCCGCTCACAGTCGCCCCGGCCCGCACTACCGGCCCGGTCACCCGGAGCACGGGCACGCCGCGGGGGACCCGGGCTCGACTCTCGCGTTTCGCACGCAGCACCGACGTTCCGCGTGGATCCGGGAAACACGTCGACGACGCCGACGGGTGCGCCATGAACTGCCGCTCGGTTTCGGCCGGAAGGGAATCCGTCGACACGGGCTCCCGATAGCGAACCGCAATGCGAGCCGCTCCGTAATATGGTGGACGTGTCACCAAACTGTTGGTGCCGTTCGAGGAGGAAATCATGAGCACGACCATCGCCGACGTCGTCGCCGAACACCTGACCATCTGGAACTCGCCCGCCGGTGAGGCACGCAGCCGTTCGATCGCCTCCACGTACTCGAGCGATGTGCTCGTCGCCGAGACGGACGCCGCGTTCCACGGCCACAAGGGAGTCGAGCAGGCCATCGACGCCCTGCAGGGCGCCATGCCGGGCATGGAGATCACACTGAGCGGCCCGATCCAGACCGCCCAGGAGCTGTCGACGTACACCTGGACCCTCGGGCCGGCCGGAGCGCCACCCGTCGTCACCGGGAGGGACGTGATCACCGTCCAGAACGGCGTCGTGGAGAGCGTGTACGTCGTCATCGACGCCCCTGGGCAGTGAGGCACTCCATGACCGGATGCCCGCGCGGGGCGGGCCCGCCGGAGCGATGCGGTCGTGCGAAGGACGCGAAACCGCCGCCCCCGACGACCTCGTCGCCGCGTCGGGCGGACCCGCCCCGTCCCGGCTGACGAGGTCGTCGACCGGCTCTCACGGGAAGGACCGGTCCACGGTGTGCGGTTCCTGGGCGAAGCTGGGCCGCCGGATTTCCACCGGGCAGGTGTTGGTGGCCGGCAGGGCGCGGAGTTCCTCGCGGGAAGCCCGCACATGAGTGACGAGACGCTCAGCGGCGTCTTCTCCCGCAGGTGCGTCTCGCGCCGCGCGATCAACCGGTCGGTCGCCCTCTTCGAGCGGGTCGGGGTCTCGGAGTCCGGCACCGCCGGCCGCTTCGCCCAGGCCGGAACCACCAGCCCCTCGTAACCGCGCTCACGGCACCGACCGAGCCACGACAGCACCCGTGGCCCGGCGGGAGTTCCAGGTGTTCACCGCCGCGGTGCCCCACAGGAGTTCCGGAGCCTCGCCGATCTCGTCGTCAGCGACCGACGCCAGCGGCCGGGCCTCACCGAGCCGATGTCGGCTCGGCGCACGATCTGACATGGATGTTCCTCGGCCCTCAACTCCACGGCCGCTGCTTCACCGTGACGTTCAGCCACCGCGAAACCGTCCTGGCCAAGTCCCTCGGCCGACCTCCGAGCCGCCCGCCGGCGCCGGGGGCGGGTGTGCGAGACTCCGCCGATGACCGCCGACATGATCACCGCGGACGCCTCCGGCACCTTCGAGCTGGGCGATCTGCCCGTCCACCGCATCGGCTTCGGCGCGATGCGGCTGACGGGCAGCGCCGCCTTCCACCTGGGCACCCCCAGCGACCGCGCACGCTCGATCGCCGTTCTGCGCAGGGCCGTCGAACTCGGTGTGAACCACATCGACACCGCCGCCTTCTACTTCTCCGCCCTGCGTTCCGCCAACGAACTCATCAACACCACCCTCGCCCCCTATGCGGACGACCTCGTCATCGCCACCAAGGTGGGCCCCTTCCGCGACTACTCCGGCGAGTGGGGCACCTCGGCCCGCCCCGACCAACTGCGCGCCCACGTCGAGGAGAACCTGCGCCAGCTCGGCCGGGACCACCTCGATCTCGTCTATCTGCGCCGCATGCGCCAGGACTCCGTCGCCGAACACTTCGGCGCGCTCGCCGAGTTGCGCGAGGCCGGCCTGATCCGGCACCTCGGCATCTCCGCGATCGAACCCCGGCACCTGACCGAGGCACTGGAGATCGCCCCCGTGGTCAGCGTGCAGAACCGGTACGGGCTGGACGGCGCCGACCCCCAGGGCGACAAGCTCCTGCGGATGTGCGGGGAGCGGGGCATCGCCTTCGTGCCCTTCTACGCCGTCGCGGGCAGCCGCGGCGAGCACGGCACCGCCGGCGCGGGAGACGAGGGGCAGGGGGGCGAGGGCTCGGGGAGCGGCGACCGGGGGAGGGACGACCGGGTGCGGGCCGTCGCCGCCGCCCACGGCGTGAGCCCCGCCCAGATCCGTATCGCCTGGACCCTGCACCGGGGCCCGCACGTCCTCGCCATCCCCGGCACCGGCAACCCCGACCACCTCACCGAGAACATCGCCGCCGGCGCCCTGCGCCTCACACAGGAGGAGCTGCGGAGCCTGGACGCGTTGCACACGGCGAGCGACTGACATGGGCAGGGGACAGAGGCGGGCCTGACAGGGGCAGGGGCAGGGGACAGAGGCGGGGAGTAGAGGCCGGGGGAAGAGGGGAGAGGGGAAGGGTTCGAGGCAGGGCGCTCTCGCCGGTGGACGGCGGCGGCTCCCCCCGCGTCCGCGGCTCCTCCTCAAACTCACCCCGCGTCCGCAGCCCCTCCCATAATGGATGCGGGCGCATGCCGTGGGACGGGACGGCGCCCGACTGACTACAATTTTGTAGACGTTTGCTGGAGTGAGTAGACGCCTGCTGGACTGAACTGGACTGGACGACGAGGACGGGGTGAGGATCGTTCCCATGACCGACGCGAAGGACGAACGCCGGCCGGCCGGCGAGCTGGAGGCGAGCGTCATGGCCGCGCTCTGGGCCGCCGGTGCCCCCCAGACGCCCGGCCAGGTCCAGGTCAGCCTTGCCTCGGACCTCGCCAGGACCACGGTGACGACGATCCTGACCCGGCTGCACGACAAGGGCGTGGTCGACCGGCACCGGCAGGGCCGCGGTTACGCCTACTTCCCCGTCCAGGACGCCCAGGGCCTCACCGCCCGCCGGATGCACACCGAACTCGACCGGGACGACGACCGCGAGACCGTACTCGCCCGCTTCGTCGCCCAGCTCAGCGCCGACGACGAGCGCATCCTGCGGGACCTGCTGGAATCCGAGGCCCCATGACCGCACTGTTCCTGCTGCCCCTGCTGCTGCCGTGCGTCCTGCCGGTACTGGCCCGCCGGACCCTCGACCGGCTCGCCCCGGCCGTCGCGCTGTGGGTGATCACCGTGTGTGCGGTCGTCGTCGCGGGCGGCTCGCTGGCGGCCCTCGGCACGTTCGTCCTCCTCGGGCTGCTCAAGGTGCCGCTGTTCGCCGCCCTCGGGGAACTGATACACCCGCTGCACACCGCCTCCGACCTCGTCGTCCTCCCGGTCGCCGCGACGTCCGTCGGTGTCCTCGCCGTGTGCGGCTGGACTCTCGTTCGCTCGGTCCTGCGTCAGACCCGTGCCTTCCGTGCCGCGCGCACGCAGGCGGGGCTGGGGCCGGCCGCGGGCGACCTGTGCGTGGTCGACTCGCCCCGCCCGGACGCGTACGCCCTGCCCGGACGCCCACACCGCATCGTCGTGACCACTGCCATGCTGCGCACTCTGGACGGCGCCGAGCGCGAGGCGCTGTTCGCGCACGAGCGGGCGCACAACGAGGGCGGCCACCACTACTTCCTCGCCGCCGCCGAACTCACGGCGCACTGCCACCCCGCGCTGCGCCCGGTCCGCGAGACGATCCGGCTCGCCGCCGAGCGCGCCGCCGACGAGGCCGCCGCGGCCAGTGTCGGCGACCGGCGCCTGACCGCGCGGGCCATCGCCCGCGCCGCCCTCGCCGGGCAGGCCGCCCGCACCGTGCGCCCCGACTTCGCCGCCGCCGCGACCACGGGCCCCGTCCCGCGGCGCGTCCAGGCCCTCCTGGCCGCCGCCCCGACCCGCCGTACGGGCCGCCTGATCGCCGCGCTGCTCCTCGCCTGCACGGCCGCCTCCGGGGTGGCCTCGGCCCTCGCCATGGCCGACTTCCACCACCGCGTCGAGGTCGCTCAGGGCGACGAGAAGCCCTGACGCGGACTCCCTTCTCCCGCGTGCTCGGACTCCCGTCCCCCGCATGCTCGGACTCTCGTTTCCCCACGCTTGGACTCCCGTCCCCCGCATGCGTGGACGCGCGTAGAACGGTGACTGGCGCGGGCGTAGTTTTACGTATAACCTCTCCGGCTAACCACCCTCACCGGAAGGCCCCGATGCGACGCGTTGCCCTGGTCACCCTCGTCGTGGACGACTATGACGAGGCCATCCGCTTCTACACCGACGCCCTCGGTTTCCGCCTCGCCGAGGACGAGCCCCGGCCGAACGGCGCCCGCTGGGTCGTCGTCGAGCCCGGTGCGCAGAGCGGTCACGGCACCGGACTGCTACTCGCCCGCGCCAAGGACGAGGACCAGCGCGCCCGGATCGGGGACCAGACCGGCGGGCGCGTCGGGTTCTTCCTGTACACCGACGACTTCGCCCGCGACCACGCCCGCATGACCGCCGCCGGTGTGACCTTCCTGGAGGAGCCGCGCCACGAGCCGTTCGGCTCGGTCGCCGTCTTCCAGGACCTGTACGGCAACCGCTGGGACCTGCTCCAGCCCGCTGGGTGAGCCCGCCCCGGCACACGCTGCTCCAGCCCGCCGGCTGAGCCCCCCGGCACACGTTCCTCCCGTCAAACGCTTCTCCCGCCACACGCTCGTCCCGCCCCACGCTCCACCCACCGCCTTGAACAGCCCGCTCACGGAAAGACCCGCCATGACTGCTACGCGCGTAGATGCCGATCTGATCCGCCGCCTGCCCAAGGCCGTCCTGCACGACCACCTCGACGGGGGCCTGCGTCCCGCGACGGTCGTCGAACTCGCGGCCGCGGTCGGCCACACCCTGCCCACCACCGACCCCGACGAGCTGGCCGCCTGGTACGTCGAGGCCGCCAACTCCGGGGACCTGGTCCGCTACATAGCCACCTTCGAGCACACCCTCGCCGTCATGCAGAACCGCGAGGGCCTGCTGCGCGTCGCCGAGGAGTACGTCCTGGATCTCGCCGCGGACGGCGTCGTCTACGCCGAGGTGCGCTACGCCCCCGAGCTGAACACGCGGGGCGGCCTGGCGATGAGCGAGGTCGTGGAGACCGTCCAGGAGGGCCTCGCCGCCGGCATGGCCAAGGCGGCCGCCGCCGGCACCCCCGTCCGGGTCGGCACCCTGCTGTGCGGCATGCGCATGTTCGACCGGGTCCGCGAAGCCGCCGACCTCGCCGTCGCCTACCGCGACGCCGGTGTCGTCGGCTTCGACATCGCGGGCGCCGAGGACGGCTTCCCGCCCGCCGACCACCTGGACGCCTTCGCGCACCTGCGAAGCGAGAGCGTCCCCTTCACCATCCACGCCGGTGAGGCGCACGGCCTGCCCAGCATCCACCAGGCCCTCCAGGTCTGCGGCGCCCAGCGCATCGGCCACGGCGTGCGCATCACCGAGGACATCCCCGACCTCGCCGCCGGCAAGCTCGGCCGCCTCGCCGGCTGGATCCGCGATCGCCGCGTCGCCCTGGAGATGTGCCCGACCTCCAACCTCCAGACCGGCTGCGCCACCTCGATCGCCGAGCACCCCATCACCGCCCTGAAGGACCTGGGCTTCCGGGTCACCGTCAACACCGACAACCGGCTGGTCTCCGGTACGACGATGACCCGGGAGATGTCCCTGCTGGTCGAGGAGGCCGGCTGGAGCGTCGAGGACCTGCGCACGGTCACGGTGAACGCCCTCAAGAGCGCGTTCATCCCGTTCGACGAGCGCAACGCCCTCATCGAGGACGTCGTCCTGCCGGGTTACGCGGCCGCGCTCTGAATCAGCCCCCTGATGCCTGAATCAGCCTTCTGAGGTCTGAATCAGCCCCCTGAGGTAGGCGGCCTGTCCGACGTGCTGGAGGTCGTCGGACAGGACGCTCACCAGGCGGACCCCCAGCGTGACCGGGGGATCCCAGCCCTCGTCCACGACCCGTTCGAGATCCTTGGCGGCCAGCGAGCGCAGGACGCCGAGGGTCTGCTCGTGGACGGCGTCGTAGTACCCGGTCAGCAGGTCGGCGGAGTCGACCCTGACCTTCGCGACCTTCGCCGGGGTGTGCCCGTAGCCGTGGTCACGGGCCGGCAGGCCGAGGCCGAAGCGCTTCTCCCAGCCCTGGGAGAGCCAGACCTGTTCGAGGCCGAAGGCGTCGGCGACATGGTCGTCCTGCACCCGGGTGAGGTGCCAGACGAGCCAGGCGATGGAGTTGGCCGCGGGCGTCGGGCGGTGGTTCAGTTCGTCCGGTCCGAGGCCGTCGAGGGCGGCGTGGACTTCTTCCTGGATGCGGCCGTAGCCGTCGATGAGGATGTCCTTGGCATGCATGGCTTCCACGATCCCAAACGGCGGTCGATCACGCGTCCGCAATCCAGCTTCCGTGGAAACCGAGCGGAACCCGGCCCGGCAGATGCGCCCGGGCCACCGGCTCACCGGTGAAGTCCTGCGCCGCGAGGATCAGCAGATCGGCCGCGCCCCGGTCGGGGTTGTGCACGTACGCGATCGCATACCCGTCGTCCTCGGCCGCACGGCGGTCGGCGCCGTCCCGCGGTACGAACACCGCCTCGCCCGCGGCCGCGCCCCTCGGCAGCCGGTGCACCAGGGTGCCGCGCGACAGGTCGTGCTTGACGAGCGCGTTGGAGAACGCGTTGTCGGGCGGGGTGCCACCGTCCGGCGTGAGATAGGCGGCCGTCATCTCGGCGACGACCGCCGTGTAGCCGTAGCGATGCCGCCGTGACACGAACGACTCGTTCACCCGCGGGAACTCCTGCGGCCGGTCGTCCAGTACCCGCTGCCGCACCCGCCCGTGGCGCAGGTCGACCGTCCAGCGCTCCAGCTTCGCGGTGTCCGTCGCGTACGGACCGTCCGAGCCGCGCCCGGCGACGTCGAACGGCGCCGGGTAGGTCGTCACGTCGACCACCACGTGGTCGCCCTCGTCGTAGGCGTTCAGCGTGTGCGAGTAGAAGACGGGGTCGATCCCGAACCAGCGCACCGGCCCTCCCCCGGAGGGGGTACCCCCGGCCCGCGGCATGACGCCCACGCGCGCGGGGTGCGCGCGGTTCCACACGTACGGCACCGGGGCGCCGCGCTCGAACGCGCCGGGGTCGAAGGTGACCGGGATGTCGATGACGACGACGTGCTTCTCGGTGAGCGCGAAGTCGTGCACCATCGGCGCGTCCGGCATCGGGATCCGGGTGGTGCGCGTGACACGCCCCGACGGGTCCACCACCATGTGCCGGACGTGGTCCCAGGCCGGGTAGTAGGCGAGCGCGTGCAGCTCGCCCGCGTGCGCGTCGAACTTGGTGTGCGCGGTGAACGCGCCTTCCAGGGTGCCCTTGAAGTCGTACGTGCCCACCGTACGCAGCTCGCCGTCGAGTTCGTACGGCAGCGGGCCGCTCTCCTGCAGCGCGAGGATCCGCCCCCGGTAGGGGATCACATGGGTGTTGCACGGGAAGTCGTCCGGCGGGACCGGGCCCGGGACCGGGCCCGGGTACGGCTCGCCGAGCTTCTTCGTGACCTGCGAGGCGCGCACCCAGCGGTTGCGGTACCACTCCGCCTTCCCGTCGCGCAGCCGCACGCCGTGCACCATGCCGTCGCCGAGCATCCAGTGATGGGCCCGGGGATCCTCCAGGCCGAGGACGTTCGGGCCGTTGCGCAGGAAGCGGCCGTTCAGCTCGCGCGGGATCCGGCCGGTCACCGGCAGGTCGAAGGCCGTCAGTTCCTCGGTGACGGGCGTGAACGCCCCTTCCAGAAAAGGATAGTGACGCTCCGTCACCTCTTGTTGTTCCGTCATCTCTCGCTGCCTCGTCACCTCCCGCTGCTCCGCGCAGAGGGCCGCGGCCGGGCCGCCGGTGCCCAGGCCGGTCAGTGCCCCGGCCGCCGCGAGTCCGGCCGTCCCGCGCAGCACCGTCCGCCGTGTGTGTTCCGCCATGGTGTGTCCCCCTGACCGTCGTCGTTCGTCGTTCGGCGTTTCTGGGCCGACGGTCACGAGTCTGGGGCGGCGGGCGGCCGGAATCAGGAGGCCTGGGCCCCGTCCTGGGGTGGTGCCAGGCCCCCTGTTTCGAGGAGCGTGACCAGCGCGCGGGCGGCGGGGCTCGTGGCCCGCTCCGGCGGCAGCAGCGCGACGGTCTCGTACTCCGCCTCACCCGTGCCCTTCAGCGGCAGCGCCGTGAGGGAGGTTCGCTTGTGCCGGAAGTGCCGGGGTACGACGGCGATGCCGAGGTTCTCGTCGACCAGGTCCAGCAGGCTGTGCACGTCGTTGACCTCCAGTGCGACCGTGCGCCGGATCCCGGCCGCGGCGAAGGCGGCGTCCGTGGTGCGGCGCGGCCCCCAGTCCGGGTGGAAGTCCACGAAGACCTCACCAGCCAGGTCGTCCGGTGCGAGCAGCGCGCCGCACGAGGCGAGCCGGTGGCTCGGATGGCACAGCACGGTCATGGGCTCACTGGTCAGCGCCACCGAGCGCAGCTGGTCCGAGTCCGCCTGGGTGCGGTAGGCGAAGGCCAGGTCGAGCCGCCCCGCCGAGACCTCCTCGGCCAGCGCGCCCGAACCGGCCTGCCGCAGCCGGATCTCCACGTCCGGGTGCCGGCCCCGGAAGGCCGCGAGCAACGGGGCCACGTGCACCCCGGCGATGCACTGCTCGGTGCCCAGCGCCAGCGTGCCGCGCAGCACCCCCTGCACCGCCGCCACCGCCTCGTGCGCCGAACGCACCTGTGCGAGGATCCGCTCGGCCTCCGCCAGCAGCGCGCGCCCGGCCTCGGTGAGCGTCACCCGGCGGGTGGTCCGTACGAACAGCGGCGCCCGCAGCTCCCGCTCCAGTGCCCGGATGGACGCCGACAGGCCCGACTGGGACACCATCAGGCGCTCGGCGGCCCGGGTGAAATGCTGGTCCTCGGCGACCGCGACGAAGTGCTGGAGATGACGCAGTTCCATGATTGAGAAGCTTAGCCGCTGAATTCCATCGGATTCTTCTGTTGGACCGCTGCCCGGCCGCCCGGCGAGAGTGGAAGCGGGTTCCCTGGGACCTCACTGTCCCGGGAGCCGGGAACATTCCGTGGTCCCGGGAGCCGGGAACACTCTGTGCCAACCCCTCTGGAGTCGCGTTGTACACCGCACACCCCGACCGCTACGCCGACATGCCCTACCGGCGCACCGGACGCAGTGGCCTGCAGCTTCCCGCGCTGTCGCTCGGCCTGTGGCACAACTTCGGACCCGACCGTCCCACCGAGACCCAGCGGGCCATCCTGCGCCGCGCCTTCGACCTCGGAGTCACCCACTTCGACCTGGCCAACAACTACGGCCCGCCGCCCGGCGCCGCCGAGTCCGCGCTCGGCGACGCCCTCAAGGCGGACTTCGGGCCCTACCGCGACGAGCTGGTCGTCTCCACCAAGGCGGGCCACCTCATGTGGCCCGGCCCGTACGGCGAGTTCGGCTCGCGCAAGTACCTGCTGTCCTCGCTCGACCAGAGCCTCACGCGCCTGGGCCTCGACTACGTCGACGTCTTCTACTCGCACCGCTTCGACCCGGACACTCCCCTGGAGGAGACGATGGGCGCCCTGCACAGCGCCGTGCAGCAGGGCAAGGCGCTGTACGTGGGCGTCTCCAACTACTCGGCGGAGCAGACCCGCGAGGCCGCCCGCATCCTCGGCGACCTCGGCACCGCGCTCCTCATCCACCAGCCGCGCTACTCGATGCTCGACCGGCGCCCCGAGGACGAGGGCCTGCTGGACGCCCTGGACGAACTCCAGGTGGGCTCCATCGTCTACTCCCCGCTGGAGCAGGGCCTGCTGACCGGCCGCTACCTCGACGGCATCCCCGAGGACTCCCGCGCCGCGAGCGACAGCCCCTTCCTGAACTCGGACGCCCTCACCGGGGACCTTGTCGGCCGGCTGCGCGCCCTGGACGAGATCGCCAAGTCCCGCGGCCAGACCCTGGCACAGATGGCCCTCGCCTGGGTGCTGCGGGGCGGCCGGGTGACCTCCGCGCTGGTCGGCGCGAGCAGCCCGCGGCAGATCGAGGACAGCGTCGGCACCATCCGCAACCTGGACTTCGACGACGAGGAACTGACGCGGATCGACGCGATCGTGAAGGGCTGAGAACGCCGGGCGGCGGCCGGGAGCCGAGCAGCTCCCGGCGGCACACGCTCCCGGCCGTGCGGCCCGCGCGCGGAGCCCCCCGGCGCCCGGCCCGCGCCCGGCCCGCGCGGCCCGTACAGCCGCTCATCGCGGCCCCCGGCCTCAGGTACCCGTCGACCTCCGGCCTCAGGTACCCGTCGACCTCCGGCCTCAGGTACCCGTCGGCCCCGGCCTCAGGCGCCCGTCGGTACCCGGTCCAGGAAGCCCAGCACCTGGCGGATCCGGCCCTCCGTGTCCAGGGTGACCACGTCGAACCCGGCCACCGGCGCCGAGCCGTCGGCCTCGTTCACCAGCTCCCAGGAGAACCGCGCGGTGTCGTGGTGCCCGTCCACCGTGCCGAGCAGACGGAACGCGAACCCCGGGAACTGCTCGTGGGCGGCGGCGATCACGGCGGCGATCCCCTCGCGGCCGCGGACGTCGGCGAGAGGGTCGGTGTAGCTGCCGTCGGTGGTCCAGGCGGCGGCCACCGCCTTCGCCAGCGCCTGCGGCTCGCGGGCGTTCCAGGCCTCCAGGTAACGGGCGACTGCACTCTCGTGACGGTCAGTGTTCACGGACATGGTGAATCAGCCTCCATTGAGGTCGTATCTGCTGGTCAGGGGCCGGATCCGGGATTCGCCGATCCGGTGTGAACACCATGCCCGAGAGAGGCGCGACGGGTCGATTACCTCCCGGGTAATGACGGCCGGGCCGCGCGACCTGTGCTTTTCCCGCCGACGGGTCCTGCGAATATGCCGGGATAGTGGCCGGAAAGTCGTGGTGACAGTGTTTCGGCAGTGGCGATACTCGAACATCAGGGGCACTTCACCGCACGGAGCCGCACGGAGAGCGAGGGCCTGGCCGGCACAGCAGCGAGGCTACGGGGGAGTGATCGTGCACGACGAATTCCTGTGCCATGTCACCGCGTACGGCGTGTGCGGAGGGCAGCGCATCGGCGTACCGCTCGGCACCTACCGCGCGCCGACCCTGGCACTCGCCCTGTGGTGGTTACGGGACCGGGCGTCGTGGATCGCCGAGCGGCTCGACCCGAGCCCGGAGGCCGGCGCCATTCCCGTCGGCGCGCTGGTCCCGGTCGCGGACACGGTCGCCGACGTGCCGACCCTGCTGCGCGCCTGGTGCGCGGACGACGCCCGGCAGGAACTGGTCGCGGACGAGCTGGCGGGCGGACGGCTGGTGCGGATCGCCGCCCACGACGACACTACCGAGTACGAACTGCTCGCCGAGTCGATCGACGCCCTGCGTATGCAGCGCACCCTTCCGGCGCTGGTCGTACCAGTCGCCTGACACGGCCGTCGGCGCGGTGCGCGGGCACGTGGGCGTGGTGGCGCGGACGTGGTGACGCGGGCACGCGGGTGCGGTGACGCGGTGGCTCCGCCGGGCCCGTCGGCGTGGGCGGAGCCGGTGCCCGTCAGGGGGCCGCGACCTCGTCCGGATCGAGTGCGGGCGTCGGACGGCGCAGGCCGCGGGTGAGCCGGAGGAGGTAGGCGAACCTGGCGGCCAGCCAGCAGCAGCCGATGGTCAGCGCGACCGCGCTGAGCTGTGTCATCAGATAGACGGTGACGCAGGCACCGAGCGTCGGGGCGACGACGTAGCCGAGCACCTTCGTGCCACCGGACCCGAGCGCACCGGCCCGGTTGCGGACGAAGTACACGACCACGCACACGTTGACCACGGTGAAGCCGAGGAACGCGCCGAAGTTGACGAACGACGTCGCGGTCTCCAGGGAGAGGTCGAGCCCGACCAGGCCGACGGCTCCCGTGAGGACGAGACACAGCACCGGGGTCCCGGTCCGGGCGTTCAGCGCCCCGAAGAAGCGCTTCGGCAGCACCCCGTCGCGGCCCATGATGTACAGCAGCCGGCTGGAGCTCAGCTGCACGGCGAGCCCGGAGGCGAAACCGCCGGCGATCCCGGCCATGTTCGTCCAGTCCGCGAAGGTCTGCCCGCCGACCTCGACGGACATCGTGTAGGCGACGATCTGCGGCTCGTCGAACACCCCGCCGGGGTGGACCAGTTGCATCACGTACGCCACGGCGGCGAACAGCACACCGCCGATCGCGATGACGAGCACCACCGCGCGCGGGATGGTGCGACGGGGGTCCCGCGCCTCCTCCGAGAGCGTGGTCACCGCGTCGAAGCCCAGGTAGGAGTACGCGGCGACGGCGGCTGCGGCCGAGACGCCGCCGAGGGAGGTGTGCGCGTTCCACAGCGGTGCGGTGTAGGAGTGCGGGGGACGGCCGCCGAGGTGGACCAGGCAGTACGCGACGAACAGCAGGACCAGGAACACGGCGAGGGCGGTCATGACCTTGTTGACCCGGTCGGCCAGTGTCAGCCCGACGATGTTGACCGCCGTCGTCAGGCCGGCGTTGAGCAGCATCCACACCCACACCGGCACGGACGGGAACTGCGCGTTGAGGTACAGCGACTGGACGAGCCAGGCCACCATCGGCAGCAGCAGGTAGTCGAGCCGCACGGCCCAGCCGACGAGGAAGCCGACCGGGGCGCCGATCAGCTTCCGGGCGTAGGAGTACGCCGAACCGGAGACGGGGAAGTGCCGGGCCTCTTCGCGTGGCTGAGCGCGGTCAGGAACATCGCCGCGGTGGCCACGGCGAACGCGGTCGGCGCGGTGCCGGCGCTCGCCGCGGCGATCACGCCGAAGATCACCATGACCAGGCTCGGCGCCATGTAGGCGAGCCCGAAAGCGACGACCGAGGCGAGCGAGAGCCGGCCGGTGAGCCGCTCCGGCGCGTCGCTCGGGGCGGTGCGGACCTCCTGTGTCCCGCTCATCGCGCCACCACGTCCTCTCCGGCGGCCGGAGCGGTGGCCTCCGCGGGGGCCGGGGCGGTGGCCTCCGTGAGGTCAGGGGCGGTGGCCTCCGTGGGGTCCGAGGCGGTGGGACGGAGCGAGGCCGGTGTCCATGGGGAGGGCGTCGGACGCCAGGTCGCCGGGTCGATACGGCCGTTGTAGAGCGGCAGTTCCAGCGGGGTGTCGTCGGACGTGAAGTGGTCCCAGGGCCAGGAGTCGCCGCCCGTGCCGTACTTCCGCGTGGCCGCGACCCGGTCGAGGTCGACGACGGCGAGCAGGGTGGTGTCCTCCATGCCGACGGCGGCGACCTGGACGTGCCCCTCGGGGTCGACGAGGAGGCTGCGGCCCTGCGCTGTGGGTCCCGCACCGTTGACGCTGGCGACCCAGACCTGGTTGACGATGGCGTTCGCCTGGTTGACCGGGATCTCCTGGGCGCGGCCGGACGTCGACGTCTGTACGACGTTGACCACGAGTTCCGCGCCCATCCAGGCGAGATGCCGGGTCACCTCCGGATACCAGGCGTCGTAGCAGATCGACAGCCCGAGCCGCCCGGTGCCCGGGATGTCGAAGACGACGAACTCCCGGCCCACACACATGGGTTCGTAGGGCCGCCAGGTGAAGATCTTCCGGTAGCGGGCCGCAAGGCTCCCGTCCGGGCCGTAGACCACCGCGGTGTTGTAGACCTTGCCGTCCGCGCCGCGCTCCAGCACGGTCCCGGGGATCAGCCAGATGCCGAGTTCGCGGGCCAGTCCGGCGAGCGCCTTGCCGCGAGGGCCGTCGAGCGGCTCGGCGTACGTGGCGTAGTACTCCTCCAGGGTCATCGTCTCCGCACCTCCGGAACACAGGTGCAGCTCGGGGTAGACGACGAGATCGGCCCGGTTGGGCGACTTCATGCGCAGCCGCAGACCCTCGGCGAACTGCTCGAAGGACTCGGCGGGGGCCTGCACGAGGGCGAGGCGTATGTGCCGGCTCATGGATTTCCTGACGACGGGTACGGGGACGGGGCGGGGACCACGGGGGTCCACGGACGTCCACGGCTGCGTGGCCGCGCGGCCTCATGGCCCCGCGGAGCAGCGAGAACGGCGTGAACGGCGTGGTCGACATAAGGAACCCGATCCGCAACACTGTTGTCAACGGTGTTGGCAGTTTCCTGGGGAAGGCGTTGGTAAGGTCGTCCGAGCCGCCCGAGCGAGGAGAGACATGGCGAAGAAGACGGCGACGACCGCGGCGGCCCAGCGGTCCGGCGACGACACCGCCGCACAGCCGAGCCGCCGGGAGCGCAGGGAACTGCGCCGGGAGGCCGCCGTGAACGCCGCCTTCCAGCTCGCCGAACGGGAGGGCGCCGCCGGGCTCTCGATGCGCCGGCTCGGCCAGGAACTCGACGTGGACGCGACGATCCTGTACCGCCTCTTCCGCGACAAGGACGAACTGCTGCTCGCCGTGGCCGAGCGGACCATCCGGATGATCCTCGACGACATCGCGGAGGTGCCCGAGGAAGAGCCGTGGCAGCAGACCCTGCGCCGCATCGCCGAGTCCACTTGGCTGGTCCAGACCCGCTACCCGGCGATCACGTCCCTCACCTTCGCGCGCACCACCGGTGGCCCGGCCGAGCAGCGGCTGGTGGAGCTCATCCTCACCGCCTTCACCCGTTCCGGCCTCGCCCCCGACCGGGCCGTGCTCCACTACCGGACCTACGTGGACACCACCCTCGGCCTGTGCGCGCACGCCGCCGCGCTCGGCTCGCTCGATCCCGAGGTGCGCGAGAAGGACGGCACCACCTGGACCCGGATCTACGCCCGCCTGCCCGAGACGGCCTACCCCGTCACCCGTACCTACATCGACGAGCTGAGCAGTGTCACGCCGAAGGCGATCTACGACACCGCCGTCGACGCCGTCCTCTTCGCGGCCGAACGGGCGGCGGCCCAGGGCGGGACTTGTCGACCGCAGGCGTGATGATGACCACGGTGCGCCTTCGGCGGACGTCCAGGGGGACTGGCGAGCCCGGCTCGGGGTACGAGGACTGGAGCACGAGGCAACCGACCGGACCGGGCTTCCGAGAGAGACACGCATGATCGAACATCTGGGCGGGGCGGTGGTACCGACCGGCTTCGACGTACCCGTCGAGCCGCTGCGCCGCGCCGCGCACTACACAGGCGAACCCGGATGCATCGCCGAGGCACGCGCCTTCGCGGCACAGTTCCTGGAGCAGTTGCGCAACGAATGGTGCGCCGCGATCGACAGCAGGGCCGACGGGGAATTGCTCCTCGTCGTCAGTGAGCTGGTCACCAACGCCGACCGGCACAGCAACGGCCCGTACATCCTGGAGCTGGAGGGCACGGACAGCGCGGTCAGCGTCTGCGTGTACGACAGCAGCGTCGCGCTTCCGCGCCGCTACCCGAAGGACCCGGAGCGTGTCGGGCGGCACGGCCTGGAGATAGTGCACGCGCTGGCCGGCGAGATCACGGTGGAGCGGGTGCCCGTCGGCAAGCGGGTACGCGCCCGGTTCGAACTGGCACGGTGAGCGAGGGCGCGCGAACCCCCGCCCCGGCCCCTGCCGGCGCGCGAGCCCCTGCCCCGGCCCCTGCCGGCGCGCGAGCCCCTGCCCCGGCCCCTGCCGGCGCGCGAGCCCACGCCCCGGTCGCCGCCGGCCCCTACCTTGCCCCGGCCGGTCCTCGCCCCAGCCGCTGCTTCAGCTCGTCCTCGTCCCGGGCCCGGCCTCAGGCGTAGCCGAGTTCGCCCAGCATTCCCCGGCGCAGCCGCGTGATGATCCGCTTGATCAGCCGGGAGACGTGCATCTGGGAGCAGCCGAGCCGTTCCCCGATCTCCGCCTGGGTGGCCTCCTCCACGAACCGCATGTGGATGATCCGCCGGTCGCGGTCGCTGAGTTCGGCCATGAGCGGGGCGAGCGCGTGTACGTCCTCGACGAGCAGCAGCCCCTCCTCCTCGACGCCGATGAAGTCGGCGAGCACGGCCTCGCCGTCCTCGGGACCGTCACCGCTGAGCGCGGCGTCCAGGGAGGTGGACGTGTAGCCGTTGGCGGCGATCTGGGCTTCCACGACCTCCTGCTCGGAGAGGTTCATGAGCGTGGCCAGTTCGGCGACGGTCGGGTCCCGGTCCAGCCGGCTGGACAGCTCGTCGCGCGCCTTGGCCAGCTCCAGACGCAGTTCCTGGAGCCGGCGCGGGACATGCACAGCCCAGGTCGTGTCCCGGAAGAAGCGCTTGATCTCGCCCACGATGTACGGCAGCGCGAACGACGTGAACTCGACCTCGCGCGACAGCTCGAACCGGTCGATGGCCTTGATCAGGCCGATCATCCCGGTCTGGACGACGTCCTCCATGTCGTCTCCGCGGCCCCGGAACCGGCCGGCCGCGAACCGCACCAGCGACATGTTCATCTCGATGAGAGTGGTCCGCGCGTACTGGTACGCGTGCGTCCCCTCCTCCAGCTCGGCCAGCCGGCGGAAGAACACACGGGACAACTCCCGCGCGTCCCGCGGGGCGACGGACGCCGGGTCCGCGATGCCCGGCAGTGCGCCGTCGTCCCCACCGTGGCGCACGGTCTCTTCGACGGCCACTGTTTCCGGCCGGATCCCGGCGGCGGTGTTCATTGCCTCTCCCACGAAAGTCACGTTCGCCCTCTGCCTCCGCGGCCCTTGTGTCCCGGCGCCCTGCCCGGCCGCGTGCTGCCCGGCTACCCGGAACTCGGCGGCCCATGCGTGCCGGTATTCCTCTCAGGGCGCAACCCGGGTCCCTTCCCGGCCCTCTTCCCGGGCAGCCGACGGCTCCTAGGCTGTGGGGGTGAGCAACCAGGTGAGCAACGAGCAGCAGAGCGACGAGCAGCCGGGCAACGAGCGGCCGAGCGATGAACAGGCCCGCGACGAACAGGCCCGCGGCGACGCCCGGGTGATCCCGCTGCGCCTGGCACCCGTCCGCCCCGCGCCCGCTCGCCCGGAATCGCCGCGGTCCGCGCCCCGGGAGCCCCTGTGGCGCGACCTCGTCGGTGACGTGCTGCGGCGCGAACGGCTGGCACAGGAGCGCACGCTCAAGGACGTGGCCGACGCGGCCCGGATCTCCCTGCCCTACCTCTCCGAGGTGGAACGAGGCCGCAAGGAGGCGTCCTCGGAGGTCCTCGCGGCTGCCGCTCAGGCCCTCGGCCTGGGCCTCGGCGATCTGCTGTCGCTGGCTCAGGGCGAGCTGGTCCGGGGCGAGCTGGTTCGTGGTGAGCTGGCACGGCGCGGCGTCGTGGACCGTCGTCCGGCCTCGCACCGGGTGTCCGGGTCCGGCCCGTACCGCGGGATGTGCCTGGCGGCCTGACGCGCCGCCCGCCGTACGCCGGCCGGGTCAATTCGCCGCCCGGCCGATGAGTTCCGCGGCGTGGGCCGGTCGACACTGAAGACCGCGTTCCCATCCCAGGAGGTGCCCATGACCACCGACGGATTCACCACATGTCTGTGGTTCGACGGCCAGGCCGAGGAGGCCGCCCACTACTACGTCTCCGTCTTCAAGAACTCCGGCATCGGCCGGATCGGCCGCTACACCGAGGGCGGCCCCGGCCAGGCGGGCTCCGTGATGGCCGTGGAGTTCACGGCGGGCGGCCAGAAGTTCACCGCGCTCAACGGCGGCCCCCAGTTCACGTTCAGCGAGGCGATCTCGTTCCAGATCTTCTGCGCCGACCAGGAAGAGGTCGACCACTACTGGAACAGGCTCACCGAGGACGGCGGCGAGCCAGGCCCCTGCGGCTGGCTCAAGGACAAGTACGGCGTCTCCTGGCAGGTCATCCCGGACGGCCTGATCGACATGATCGGCGACCCGGACCCCGCGAAGGCCGCCCGCACCACCAGCGCCATGATGAGCATGGGCAAGCTCGACATCGCCGCACTGAAGAAGGCGTACGAGGGCGAGTGACGGCCGGCGGGCTCCGGACCCGCACGGCGATGTGCCCCGTACGGCGATGTGCTCCGCACGGGATGTGCCCGTACGGGATGTGCCGAGGGGCGGTGTCGCAGGACACCGCCCCTCGCAGACCGCTCCCGAGCCCCCCGGCCCCGGGACCGCCGGGATCAGACCCGGTCGGCCACGATGAGCAGGTACTGGAAGCTGCCGTTGCGGTAGGCGTTCAGGAACGTGTCCTCGATGCCGGTGACCAGGTGGTCGGCCTCCTTGCGCAGTTCCCAGTAGGGGATCGTCGCCCCGGTCAGGTCCTCGACGTGGACCGGCACCAGCCGGTTGCGCGACATCGCCCGGAAGTACTCCGAGCGCGGGTGGATGTCGCAGATGTAGTGGGCGTTGATCAGGGACACCTCACGGGAGGCCTGCCCGTACGTGTTGTTGTAGCAGCCCGTGATCACCGCATACCGTCCACCGCGGCGCAGCAGCCGGGCGTGCTCGGCGAAGAGCAGGTCCAGCTCGACGTACATGGTGGACTCGTTGTTCCACGACGCCGCGTACCCGCCCGTCGCGAAGCCGGTGTCGAGCATGTTGCGGTGGTGGTAGCGCACCTTGCCGTCGATGCCCCGCCTGCGCGCCTGCTCGTTCGCGAACTCGGCCTGCTTCGCGGAGATGGTGACCCCGTCGGCGTGGCAGCCGTAGCGCAGATGCGCCGTGACACTGCCGCCGCCGCGCCCGCAGCCGGCGTCGAAGACCCGGTCGGCGGGGGAGAGCGGACCGAGGTGCGAGGCGAGCAGCTCGGCCTGCGCGTGCTCCAGGCGGTGCAGCTCGGCGGTGACGAGTTCCCGGCGCAGGTCCGCGTCCGGCTCGTCGAGCACCGAACGGTCGGCGGCTCCGATGCCGTAGTGGTGGTGGTACAGGTCGTCGATCTTCCCGAGTTCGAGATTGACCGGGTTCTCCTCGGCGTTCCAGTACTCCGCGACGCGGTTCTGGTACGTGGACTGGGCCGGCACCGGAGCCGGGGCGGTCCGGGCGACGGAAGCGATCGTCAAGGGTGACTCCTCGTTGCGCGTGTGACGGTGTTCCAGGTACGGGTCGGATGTGCCGGTAGCGGTGATCACCAGTAGTCGGGCAGGTGGTAGCGGTGGGTGTTGGTCGCGTGCCACTCGTGGTTGCCGGCCACCCAGGCGGCGAGCGACTGGGCGTAGCGCTCCACGAGAGGTGAGGTGGCGGACAGGAGAGCCGACTCCTCCTCGAAGGCATGCATGATCCGGTTGTGGATCTCGACGGACTTGAGATAGGCGGCCTTCAGCCCGTGGCGCTCGTTGGCGGCCACGACCTGCGGCAGGTTCAGATGGTCCGGGTCGCTCGCCAGCTCCTTGGTGAAGGAGTACAGGTCGTTGACGATCGTGGTGGCGTTGCAGGCCAGCGCCGTGATCCGCTGGATCTCGGGGCGGGCGTAGACCTGCTCGGGCAGTTCGTAGCCGTCCACCGCGTCGACGATCGAGAGACAGGGGCGGAAGTTGTTGAACTGCCGCATCACCAGGTACTCCCAGACCCGCGGCGCGTACCGGGTCTCCATCCAGGCGGCCTCGGCCAGATAGCCGAGATGCAGCCGGGCGATGTCGTGCACGAACCGGTCGACCTGGCTGGGGGTGGCGAACGCGGCGTAGTCCGTGAGGGCGAAGTGGTAGGAGCGCAGCGGCCCGTCGGCCCGTACGCCCTCGCGCCACTCCTCCTCCAGTTCCGGGACTCCGTGGTACGGGTCGAGCGCCGACTGGGCGATGATCAGCGGGCCGCCGAGACCGCGCCGCGATCCGCCCCGGCCCTCGTCCTCCTCGCAGTAGCAGGAGTCGACGACGTTCTCCGCGAGCAGCAACTGCCCGGCGACGGTGAGCCGGTCGAGGTCCAAGGCGCCCGGGTGCTGCAGGACGACGGCCCGGCCGAACTGGAAGCCGGAGAAGTCCCCCTTCCAGGCCTCGGGGAACAGGTCGAGTCCGCGCGCCCAGGTCTCCAGCCGGCGGTCGATCTCGGCCGCCTTCACCGGATCGGCGGGCACCGCCGGCCGGTGGTGCAGTCCGGGGATCGGTCCGGTGCGCCTCTCCCGGCGCATGGTCCGGGCGATGTCCGGCGGACCGGGCAGCACGTAGGACGGGGTGGAAGTGCTCATCGCGTGCTCCAGGCCCTCACTCGGCCGTCCGGCCGATCTGGACGTTCTCCAGGATCCCCGCCGCGTCGGGGACCAGGATGGCCAGCGAGTAGTAGGCCGTGACGAGGTAGTTGATGATGGCGGCGCTGTCGATGCCCATGAAGCGGACGTTCAGACCCGGCTGGTACTCCTCCGGGATGCCGGTCTGGTAGAGGCCGACGACACCCTGGTCGGCCTCGCCGGTGCGCAGCGCGATGATGCTGCTGGTGTGGTCACCGGAGACCGGGATCTTCCCGCACGGGAAGATCGGCACTCCCCGCCAGGCCGGGACCTCGTGCCCGTCGACGTTCGCGGTGCCGGGCACCAGGCCGCGCTTGTTGCACTGGCGGAAGAAGGCCGCGATCGCCTTCGGATGGGCGAGGAACACCTTGGTCTTGCGCCGCATCGACAGCAGTTCGTCCATGTCGTCCGGCGTCGGCGGCCCGGTGTAGGTGCTGATCCGCTGCCCGTAGTCGACGTTGTGGAGCAGCCCGAACTCCCGGTTGTTGACCAGCTCCCACTCCTGCCGCTCGCGGATCTCCTCGACCGTGAGCCGCAACTGCTGCTGGGTCTGGTCCATCGGCTCGTTGTAGAGGTCGGCGACCCGGGAGTGCACCCGCAGCACGGTCTGGGTGAGCGACAACTCGTATTCGCGCGGGGCGAGTTCGTAGTCGACGAAGCCGCCCGGCAGGGTCGGCTCGCCCACATGGCCGGCCTGGACGGGGACCTCCGCCTCGCCCTTGCGGTTCATGGGCAGGCCCTGCCGCTCGATGTACGCCCGCAGATGGGCGCCGAGCGACGGCACCCGCTCGGTCAGCTCCTCCACCGCGCTCCAGGGCAGTTCGAGCACCACGCCCGAGGTCTCCGCCCGGACCGAGGCCAGCCACAGCGGATCCGACTGCCCGACCGCCTCGTCGCCCATCTGGTCGCCGTCGGTGACGACCCCGATGACCTCCTCCTCCCCGTACTTGCCGGCCGTATAGCGGGTGAAGCGGCCGTGCACCACCAGATAGGCCTCGGTGACCGGCTGCCCCGCCTCGAACAGGACCTGGCCGGCTCGCACCTCCCGGGGCTCGAACCGGGAGGCGATCTCCCGCAGCACGTCGGGGTCGGAGTAGCCGCGCAGGATCGGCAGTTCGGTGAGCGTCTGCGGGACGACCCGGATGTCGTCGGCGCCGTTCTGCTCGAAGTGCACCCGTCCGCGTCCGGTGCGCAGTTGCAGCCGCCGGTTGACCCGGTAGGTGCCGCCGCGCACGTCCACCCAGGGCAGGGTCTTCAGCAGCCATCGCGAGGTGATGGCCTGCATCTGCGGTTCGGACTTGGTCGTGGTGGCGAGCTGCCGTGCCGCCCGGGTGCCGAGACTGGTGAGCTGCCCGTCGGCCGCGGTGGCGGGATCGGGGTCGTCGACGGTGGAAGCGGTGGCGATGTCCGGTGTGGACAACTTTCCCTCCATCGGAGAGGCGGAAAAGGGGGGACCGGGACCGGTCCGTGGTGCGCGGGGTGCCGGTGCGCTTGGACAAGCCAAACAGGGCGCGTGATCCCGGGGTACAGCGTGAAAGGGGCGGATTTGATCAACGGGTGACGCAAACCCGCAGCTCGAAGCGTTCGGCGCGGGGCCGCGCAACGCGCGCCGGTACTCCGCCTCCGCACTCGGTGACAAGGGTGCGTTTGGGTTCAGGAGAAGTCGTTCACCAGCACCGCCGCGCCGTCGAAGCGGCCGGCCGCGAGGTCCTTCAGGGCCCCCGGGGCCCCCGACAGCGGATACGTGTGCGTCCGCGCGCGCACGCCGTGCAGCGCGGCCTTCTCCAGGAACGCGCGCCCGTCCTCACGGGTGTTGGAGGTGACGCTGCGCAGTTCCTTCTCGTAGAACAGGTCGGTCTCGTAGTGCAGCGGCGGTACGTCGCTCAGGTGGATGCCCGCCACGGCCAGGACCCCGCCGCGGTCGAGCGCCCGCAGCGCGACCGGCACCAGATCGCCGACCGGCGCGAAGAGGATCGCGCTGTCCAGCGGCTCCGGAGGCATGTCGTAGGCGTCGCGCGCCGAGGCCGCGCCCAGTTCCAGGGCCAGCCGCCGGGCAGCCGCGCCGCGCGTCAGGACGTGCACCCTGGCGCCTTCGGCGAGCGCCACCTGCGCACACAGGTGGGCGCTGCCCCCGAACCCGTACAGCCCGAGCCGGCCGCCCGGCGGCAGCGAGGCACGGCGCAGCGCGCGATAGCCGATGATCCCGGCGCACAGCAGCGGCGCCGGCGCCACGTCGTCCACCGCGCCCGGCAGCCGGTAGGCGAAGCCGGCCGGTACGGTCGTGTACTCGGCGTAACCGCCGTCGGCGTCCCAGCCCGTGTAGGCGGAGCGCGGGCACAGGTTCTCGGCGCCGCGCAGGCAGTACGCGCACGTGCCGTCCGTGTGCCGCAGCCAGGCCACGCCGACCCGCTCACCCCTGGCGAAACCCCGCACGCCCGACCCCGCCCCGGCGACCACGCCCACCACCTCGTGCCCCGGAGTCACCCCGGGCCGGCGCACCGGCAGGTCCCCCTCGGTGACGTGCAGGTCCGTGCGGCACACTCCGCACGCGCGCACATGGACGAGCAGCTCGTCGTCCCCGGGCACCGGCACCGGCCGTTCGACCAGCCGGAGGGGATCCTCCGACACCGGCCCCGGCCGGCTCACCGACCAGGCCCGCATCGTCCCCGTCGTGGCCACCGACTCCGACATCACCGCGCCCCGTTCCACCGAAGGCCGCTGTCCTGTGCCCCGAGTGCCCTGCGCCCCGCGCCCCCGTCGTCTTCGTCCTTCCTGTCCTCTTCGTCCTCTCCGTCCAGTGTCGGGCAGTCCCACCCGTTCGGCGCGCGGGCCGGTCGCGGGGTGGATAGCGTGAGATTCCGGAGGATCCGTCTCACCGGGGAGGCCCGCGATCATGGCCGCACCACCTGAAGGAACGCCCTGCTGGGCCGACGCGATGTTCAGCGACCTGGAGGGCGCCAAGAGCTTCTACGGCGACGTCCTCGGCTGGACCTTCGGCGAGTCGTCGTCCGAGTACGGCAACTACACACAGGCCTACGCGGACGGCAAGGCGGTCGCCGCGGTGGTGCCGCCGATGCCCGGTCAGGAGGGGCAGTCGCAGTGGTGCCTCTACTTCGCCTCTCCGGACGCCGCCGCGACCGCGCAGCGGATCCGGGACAACGGCGGCGAGGTGCTGATGGAGCCGATGCAGGTCGGGGACTTCGGCACGATGTGCCTGGCCCGTGAGCCCAGCGGCGCCGTGTTCGGCGTGTGGCAGGGCGGCCGGCACGAGGGCTTCGAGGCCAAGGGCACCCCCGGCGCGTACTTCTGGGCCGAGGTCTTCACCCGCGAGCCCGAGAAGGCGGACCCGTTCCTCTCCGCCGTCTTCCCGTACCGGATGAAGGACATCGTGGACGACGCCGTCGACTTCCGCCTGTTCGACATCGGTGACACCACCGTCCTCGGCCGGATGAGGATGACCGACGACTTCCCGCCCGAGGTGCCGTCGTACGTCAACGTGTACTTCGGGGTCGACGACTGCGACGCGGCCGTCGCGCGGGCCACCGAGCGCGGCGCCGTGCTGCGCTTCGGGCCGATCACCACCGCCTTCGGGCGGTTCGCGGCGCTCACCGACCCGCAGGGCGCGAACTTCTCGGTGATCGACGGCGCCGCCGCCGAGGGCGAGATGCCCGAGGTCAAGGACGTCTGACCCGGCCGGACGGACCGCCGGCGCGGCCATGGCATCATCATGGTCATGCGTGAACGTGTGGTGGCCGCGTGCGACGGGGCTTCGAAGGGAAACCCCGGACCGGCCGGATGGGCGTGGGTGGTCTCGGACGACGAGCGGACCGCGGCCCGCTGGGAGTCGGGCCCGCTCGGCCGGGCCACCAACAACGTCGCCGAACTGACCGCCCTGGAGCGGCTGTTGGCATCCGTCGAGGCGGACGTGCCGCTGGAGATCCGGATGGACTCCCAGTACGCGATGAAGGCCGTCACCACCTGGCTGCCCGGCTGGAAGCGCAACGGCTGGAAGACCGCGGCCGGCAAGCCCGTCGCCAACCAGGACCTGGTCGTCCGCATCGACGAACTGCTGGACGGCCGCTCCGTCGAGTTCCGTTACGTCCCCGCCCACCAGGTCGACGGCGACCCGCTGAACGACTTCGCCGACCGCGCCGCCAGTCAGGCCGCCTCGGTCCAGGAAGCGGCCGGCAGCGCGCTGGGTTCCCCCGAACCCCCGGCGTCGCCCGACACCCCGGCGGCGAAGTCCCCGCGCAAGAAGGCGGCACCCCGCCGCACGGCAGGCGCCGCGTCCTCGCGCACCATCAAGGCCAAGTTCCCCGGCCGCTGCCTGTGCGGCCGCTCCTACGCGGCCGGCGAGTCCATCGCCAAGAACGCACAGGGCTGGGGCCACCCGGAGTGCCGCACAGCGGACGCCTGACATCTGCGGCAGTGGACGGCTGGCACCCGCGGCAGCAGCCGCCTGACACCCCGACACCGGAAGGCATCACTCGCGAACCCGCCCCGGCTGCCCCTGCTACCCTCCGGGGTCAATTGACCACGTCGGGTAAGAATCAGGGGTGCGCACGTGAAGGTCGTCTGCGTCGGAGGCGGGCCCGCGGGTCTGTACCTCGCCATCCTGCTCAAGCGGCAGAACCCGTCCCACGACGTCACCGTCCACGAACGCGACCCCGAAGGCTCCACCTACGGCTGGGGTGTGACGTACTGGCGCGCACTGCTCGACCGGCTCCACGCCCACGACCCCGAGTCCGCACGGGTGATCGAGGACGACTCGGTGCGCTGGAACGAGGGCGTGGCCCACGTCCGCGACCAGGTCACCCGGCAACCCGGCGACGAGGGCCACGGCATCGGGCGCCACCGCCTCCTGGAGATCCTCGCCGAGCGCGCCCGCTGCCTCGACGTACGGCTGGAGTTCGAGAGCGAGATCGACGCCTGCGACCCGCCCCCGGCCGACCTGGTCGTGGCGGCCGACGGCATCCACAGCGCCCTGCGCACCCGGCACGCCGGCCACTTCGGCACGCGCCTCGAAGACGGCCGCAACCCCTACGTCTGGCTCGGCACCACCAAGGTCTTCGACGCCTTCACCTTCGCCTTCGTCGAGACCGAGCATGGCTGGATCTGGGCCTACGGCTACGGCTACAGCGGCGACCACAGCACCTGCGTCGTGGAGTGCGCCCCGGAGACCCTCACCGGCCTCGGCCTGGACCGCGCCGACGAGGGCGAGCGGCTCGCCCTGCTGGAGAAGCTCTTCGCCGGCGTCCTCGACGGCCACCCCCTCATCGGCCGCGCCCCGACCGGCACAAACAGCCCCTGGCCGACCTTCCGCACCCTCACCAACCGCCGCTGGCACCACGGCAACGTCGTCCTCCTCGGCGACGCCGCCCACACCACCCACTACTCCATCGGCGCGGGCACCACCCTCGCCCTGGAGGACGCCATGGCCCTCGCCGCCGCCCTGCGCGACCACGGCACCCTGCCCGAGGCCCTCACCGTCTACGAACACCAGCGGCGCGGCGAACTGCTCGCGGCGCAGAGCGCGGCCCGCCACAGCGCCCAGTGGTACGAGAACCTGCCCCGCTACATCGGCCTGCCCCCGCACCGCATGTTCGCCCTCCTCGGCCAGCGCCACTCACCCCTGCTGCCGTACGTCCCCCCGCAGCTCTACTACGGCATCGACAAGGCGGCCGGGCAGGTGGAGGCGCTGCGCAGGCTGAAGCGATGGCTCGGTCCGCGGGCGGCCCGCGCCCTGCACGCCCGGTCGGCGGACGGCAGCAGGTAGGGGCCGCCGCCTCACTCGCCGTGCCGGCGTCCGCACGTTCCGTTTGAGTGAAAGGCGATTCACTCGGTAGGGTGAATTGTTATTCACCTCGTCGTCCGAGACGTCCGCAGGAGCGCCGATGGACCCCTCCGCCCCGAGAACCGAGCCGGCCGGCACCCCCGAAACGGAGCCCCGGCTGCGGGACCGCCTCACCATCCCGGTGCTGGCGTCCGGTGGGATCCTCATGGCCGTCATGCAGACGGTGGTCGTGCCGCTGCTGCCCGACCTGCCCCGGCTCACCGGCGCGTCGGCGGGCGCCGTCTCCTGGATGGTGACCGCGACACTGCTCTCCGGTGCCGTGCTCACCCCCGTGCTCGGCCGGGCCGGTGACATGTACGGCAAGCGCAGGGTGCTCACCGCCGCGCTCGCCCTGATGACCGTCGGCTCGGTGCTGTGCGCGCTGTCCTCGGACATCCGCGTGCTCATCGCGGCCCGCGCCCTCCAGGGGGCGGCGGCGGCCGTCGTCCCGCTGTCGATCAGCATCCTGCGGGACGAACTCCCGCCGGAGCGCCGGGGATCGGCGGTGGCCCTGATGAGCTCCACCGTGGGGATCGGCGCGGCCCTCGGCCTGCCGCTCGCCGCGCTCGTCGTGCAGTACGCCGACTGGCACACGATGTTCTGGCTGACCAGCGCCCTCGGCGCGCTCGGGGTGACGGCGACCTGGTGGGCCGTCAGGGAGTCGCCCGTGAGGGAGCCGGGCCGGTTCGACGTCCCCGGCGCGCTGGGCCTGGCGGCCGGACTGGTGTGTCTGCTGCTCGGTGTCTCCCAGGGCGGCCAGTGGGGCTGGGGCAGCCCCCGCGTTCTCGCGCTGTTCCTCGCGGCTCTGGTCGTCCTCGCGCTGTGGTGGTGGCAGCAGTTGCGTGCCGAGCGGCCACTGGTCGACCTGCGGCTGGTCGCCCGGCCGCGGGTGGGGCTGTCCCATGTGGCCGCCCTGCTCACCGGGTTCGCGTTCTACGCCAACTCCCTCGTGACCGCCCAGTTGGTGCAGGCCCCGAAGGCCACCGGGTACGGGCTCGGTCTGTCGATCGTCGCCACCGGCCTGTGCCTGCTGCCCGGCGGCGTCACCATGCTGCTCTTCTCGCCCGTGTCCGCGCGCATCTCGGCCGCGCGCGGCCCGCGCATCACCCTCGCCCTGGGCGCCGCGGTCATCGCCTGCGGCTATGCCGTACGCATCGCCGACAGCCGCGACCTCTGGATGATCATCCTCGGTGCCACGGTGGTGGCGACCGGCACCACCCTCGCCTACTCGGCACTGCCGACCCTGATCCTGCGCGCGGTACCGGCCGGCCAGACCGCCTCCGCCAACGGCGTCAACGTCCTGATGCGCACCATCGGCCAGGCCACCTCCAGCGCGGCCGTCGCCGCCGTCCTCGTCCATCACAGCGGCCTCGTCGACGGCATCCCCGTGCCCACTCTGCACGGCTACCTGCTGGCCTTCGCGATGGCCGGCGCCATCGCCCTCGCCGCCTGCGCCGCGGCCCTCGTCATCCCCGGCGACACCCCGTCCGGCGGCACCCGGCGCGCCCGGGGCGAGGCGCTGGGCGCCCGCGACGAGGCGATGGAGGGGGCATGAGCGACGCGAGCACCACACCCGCGCAGCCGCGCACGACACCCGCGCAGCCGCGCACGACGCCGTCCCCCGGAGCCGCCGCTCCCGCCCGCCGTGACGCCGAGGCCACCAAGGCGGCCATCCTCAAGGCCGCCCGCTACCTGCTCGCCCGGCACGCCCACGCCGACATCACGCTCAAGGCCGTCGCCGAACGAGCCGGTGTCAGCCCGCCGTTGGTCCTGAAGTACTTCGGCAACAAGGACGCCCTGTTCGCCCGCGTGATGTCCTTCGACACCGACGCGGACGACCTGCTCGACGCGCCCCTGGCCGACCTGGGCCGGCACATGGTCCGCCATGTCCTCACCGGCCAGCGCGAACGCGGCGCCGACCCGCTGCTGCGCATCGCCTTCGCGCCGCTGCACGGCGACCACGGCGACATCCTGCGCGCCAACTTCCGCGCCCAGGTGACCGAACGCCTCGCCGCCCGCCTCACCGGCCCCGACGCGGGCCTGCGCGCCGAACTCGCCGTCGCCTCCCTCGTCGGCCTCGGCGTGATGTACGGCATCGCGCGCGGACCGCACCTGCGCGGGACCGGCATCGACACCATCACCGCCCGCTACGGACCCCTCGTGCAGGAGCTGTTGTCGCCGGGCACCTGATCACCCCCCTGGGCTTCGGAGCGGCGGAAGGGACCCCGGGGACTCGGACCGGCACAGCGAGCCCCGGGACTCGGTGCCTCAGGCGCCGGTGCCTTCCGCCCCCTCCGGTACGGCCGTCACGCGCACCGCGTGCTCGATGAACCGCCGGGGCGCCGGCGGCAGGGTGCGGGAGGCCAGCCAGGCGATGCCGATGTCGCGTGCGCCGTGGACGTCGGTGACCTCCAGGTAGCGGATGGGCAGGTCCGGGTTGGTCTCCGGAGCGGTCGCGGCGCCCGGGGAGACCGGGATCAGGGACACGCCGAGTCCGGCCGCGACCAGGCCGCGCAGCGTCTCCACCTCCTCGCCCTCGAACGCGACGAGCGGGCTGAACCCGGCCTGCCGGCACAGCGTCTCGGTGATGCTGCGCAGCCCGTAGCCGGATTTGAGCACGATGAAATGGTCCTGGGACACCTCGGCCAGACGCACGCGCCGGCGCTGCGCGAGCCGGTGGCGGGCGGGGACGGCGAGCCAGAGGGGTTCGACCAGGAGCCGCCGCCAGGTGATCAGCGGATGGGCGGGGTCCTTGCTGGTGATGATCAGGTCCGCGGAGGAGTCGAGAAGGTGCTGGGCGAGACCGTTCTCGTCCGCCTGGTGCAGTTCGAACCGGGCGCCGGGGAAGTCGTGGGAGAAACCGGTGACGAGTTTCGGTACGAGCCAGGTGCCCAGGGTGTGCAGGAAGGCCAGCGAGACCATGCCCGCGTCCGGGTCGACGACTTCGGCCACCGCCCGCCGGCCGCGGTCGTAGCTGTCGAGCACGGCGTCGACGTACTCCTTGAACACCCGCCCGGCCGGGGTGAGTCGCAGGACCCGGCCGACGCGCTGGAGGAGTTCCGCGCCGACCTCGGTCTCGAGCCGGTTCAGGGCGCGGGAGAGGGCCGGCTGGGTGATGTGGGCGTCCGCCGCGGCCTCGGTCACCGTCCTGCCCTCGGCCACGGCCTGGAAGGACCGCAGTACCTGGAGATCCATGGGCCCATTCTCCCACCGCATCGAAGGGCGCGTATCCAGGCCCTGTGCGCATGGCCGGCGTGAGTCCGTCCCGGTGACGATCCGTCCTGGTGACGCGAAAGGGCGTCAGATCGCCGCGACGGGCCGGTAGACCGGCTGCCACATGGCGGCCCGGACGCGGTCCTCGATGGAGTCGTCGACGCTCGCGCGGGCGACTCCGTCATCGGCCGCGGCGCGGGCCACGGCGACGGCGACCGCGGCGGACGTCTCCCGCAGCTCGTCGGTGAGCGGCAGGATCGGGGCGCCGGGAGCGCAGGCGTCGGTCCGGTCGGCGACGGCGTGCGCGGCGGCGGACAGCATGTGGTCGGTCACCCGGTCGGCGTGGGCGACGATCGCGCCCAGCCCCAGGCCCGGGAAGATCAGCGCGTTGTTGGCCTGTCCGATCCTGTACTCGACACCCTCGTACGCGACCGGCTTGAAGGGGCTTCCGGTCGCGATCAGCGCACGCCCGTCCGTCCAGGCCAGCACGTCCGCGGGGACGGCCTCGGCCAGCCGGGTCGGGTTGGACATCGGCAGGACGATCGGGCGCTCGACCGCGCCGGCCATCGTACGGACGATGTCCTCGGTGAAGGCGCCGCCCTGGCCGGACGTGCCGATCAGCACGGTGGGGCGCACCCGGGCGACGACCTCGGCCAGCGGGATCCCGCCGACCTTCTCGTCGCGTCGCCAGCCGGCGACCTCGGCGGCCGGGCGGGCGTAGCGGACCTGGACGTCGCGCAGACCCTCCTGGCCCTCGGTGAGCAGGCCGTACCGGTCGACGGCGTGGATACGGGCGGTGGCCTCCTCGGGGCTCAGTCCGTCCGCGACCATGGCATCGCGCAACTGGTCGGCGATGCCGATACCGGCGGTGCCCGCGCCGAAGATCACCACGCGGTGGTCGCGCAGCGGCACCCCGCTGGCCCGGACGCCGCTGAGCACGGCGGCCAGGTTGACGGCGCCGGTGCCCTGGACGTCGTCGTTGAAGGTGAACTCCTCGTCGCGGTAACGGTCCAGGATGCGACGGGCGTTGGACGCGCCGAAGTCCTCCCAGTGCAGCAGGGCGTTCGGGAAGAGCCGGCGGGCGGTGGTGACGTAGGCGTCGATGAAGGCGTCGTACGTCTCCACGTCGACACGCGGGTGCCGGTTGCCGAGGTAGAGCGGGTCGGTCAGCAGTTCCTCGCGGTTGGTGCCGACGTCCAGCATCACCGCCAGCGTGCGGTTCGGGTCCACGCCGGCGGCGGCGGTGTAGACGGCGAGCTTGCCGACCGCGATGTCGATGCCGCCCACGCCCCAGTCGCCGATCCCGAGGATCGCCTCACCGTCGGTGGCGACGATCAGGTCCACGTCGTCCGGGCCCAGACCGGAGGCCTTCAGCGCGCCTTCGATCTCCTCGGGGGAGTCCACCGACAGGTACACGCCGGCCGGGCGCCGGTACTCGTAGCTGTAGCGCTCGATCGCCGTGCCGACCGTCGGGGTGTAGACGATGGGCAGCATCTCGTCGAGGTGGTCGCCCAGCAGGCGGTAGAAGAGCACCTGGTTACGGTCGTGCAGCGCCATGAGGTTGACGTTCTTGGCCAGATCGGTCGGCTGCGCCGCGTACTGCTCGTACGCCCGCTGCGCCTGCTGCTCCAGCGGCAGCACCGCCGGGGGCACCAGGCCCACCAGGCCCAGTGCCTGCCGTTCCTCGTGGGTGAAGGCGGTGCCGCGGTTGAGGCGGGGCTGGGAGAGCACGGCACGCCCGCGAGCGGTCGTCTCGATGCGCCCCTCGGCCTCATTCCATCGGGTGGTCATGGCCGGCTCCTTGTCGCTTCCGGGGAATCCGTGATGTCAGCAAGGGTCGACCGTCGACTCGCATACGTCCAATGCCTGGAATCAAGGTAATCAATGAATTTCAGGCATGTCTGGTGCGACACCGAGCCGCTTCGCACCTTTCATTACCTGAGCGCATTCCTTGGCGGGCAATCAGGCATTGGACATATGGTTTCCGGTCCTGCGAGGCTGCTGAGGCATCACCGATGACGACGGAGGTGGCCCCATGGAGGACCAGAGCGAACCGCAGTTCCGGATCGAGCACGACTCGATGGGGGAGGTCCGCGTTCCCGCACACGCCAAGTGGCGGGCGCAGACCCAGCGCGCGGTGGAGAACTTCCCGATCTCCGGCCAGCGCCTGGAGCGCGCGCACATCGAGGCGCTGGCCCGGATCAAGGCCGCGGCGGCGCAGGTCAACGCGGACCTGGGCGTGCTGGACAAGGACATGGCCGACGCCATCGGCGCGGCCGCGGGCGAGGTCGCGGCCGGCCGCTGGGACGACCACTTCCCGGTCGACGTCTTCCAGACCGGCTCCGGCACCTCCTCCAACATGAACACCAACGAGGTCATCGCCACGCTCGCCACCGAGCGGCTCGGCCGACCGGTGCACCCCAACGACCATGTCAACGCCAGCCAGTCGTCCAACGACGTCTTCCCCTCCTCCATCCACATCGCCGCCACGTCCGCGGTGGTCCACGACCTCGTCCCGGCGCTGGGCCGGCTGGCGCGGGCGCTCGAAGGCAAGGCGGACGAGTTCGCGACCACGGTCAAGTCCGGCCGTACGCACCTGATGGACGCCACCCCGGTCACGCTGGGCCAGGAGTTCGGCGGCTACGCCGCGCAGGTCCGCTACGGCCTCGAGCGGCTGGAGGCGGTCCTGCCCCGCGTGGCCGAACTGCCGCTGGGCGGCACGGCGGTGGGCACCGGCATCAACACGCCGGCCGGGTTCTCCGCCGCGGTGATCGCCGAGGTCGCGCGCGCCACCGGGCTGCCGCTGACCGAGGCCCGCGACCACTTCGAGGCCCAGGGCGCCCGGGACGGGCTGGTGGAACTGAGCGGTCAGCTGCGGACCATCGCCGTCGGCTTCACCAAGATCGCCAACGACCTGCGCTGGATGGGCTCGGGCCCGCGCACCGGCCTGGGCGAGATCAACCTGCCGGATCTGCAGCCCGGTTCGTCGATCATGCCGGGCAAGGTCAACCCGGTCCTGCCCGAGGCCACGGTCATGGTCGCCGCGCAGGTCGTCGGCAACGACGCCACCGTGGCGTGGGCCGGCGCGGCGGGCAACTTCGAGCTCAACGTGATGCTGCCGGTCATCGCCCGCAACGTGCTGGAGTCCATCCGGCTGCTGTCCAACGTCGCCCGCCTGCTCGCCGAACGCACCGTCGACGGCATCACCGCCAACACCGAGCGGCTGCGCGAGTACGCCGAGTCCTCGCCCTCCGTGGTCACCCCGCTCAACCGGTACATCGGCTACGAGGAGGCGGCGAAGGTCGCCAAGCAGGCGCTGGCCGAGCGCAAGACGATCCGTCAGGTCGTCCTGGACCGCGGATACGTGGAGCGCGGCGACCTGACCGAGGAACAGCTCGACCAGGCCCTGGACGTACTGCGCATGACACGCCCCTGACGCGGCACGGGGAACCGTCGGGCGCGGCCGGCGCGGCGACGTGTTCGCCGTCCGGCCCGCCCACCCGGAGGGGTGGGCCCTGGGCCGGCCGGTGCTGTGCCGGATCATCGAGCAGCCCGGCGTACGACCACCGGACCAGGGGCCAGGGACCAGGAACCACGGGCCAGGGGTCAGGGGCCAGGGACCAGGCCGAGCACCGCTGGTAGCGGCGGGCCCGCAGACCGTTTCGACGGACGGACGGGCGGTTACCCGCACCGCATGAGCCAGGAGCCGAGCCACAAGGGGCGCGACGAGACCGAGGAGGAGCGGGCCGACCGGATGTGGGGCGAACTCATCCAGGAGGTCCGGGTGGCCCAGACCGGTGTGCAGATCCTCTTCGGTTTCCTGCTGACCGTGGCGTTCCAGCCCACGTACGCGCGGCTGTCCCGGACCGACCACGTCATCTACGTCGTGACCGTCGTCCTCGGCGCCTGCGCGACCGGCGCCCTCATCGGCCCTGTCTCGCTGCACCGCTTGGTCTCCGGCCGCGGGGTCAAGCCCCGCGCCGTACGGCTGGCCGCCCGGATGACGTTCGTCGGCCTGGCCCTGCTGCTCGCCATTATGACCTCGTCCCTCGTCCTGATCCTCCGGGTGGCCACCCGGCAGGGGGGCGTGCTCTGGGTGGTCGTACCCGTCGTCCTGTGGTACCTGGTGTGCTGGTACGGACTTCCGCTCTGGTCACGCCGCCGGCACACCACCCCGCCGGACGACACCCCTAGAAGCGTGGGTCGGTGAACACCTCCTGGAATGCCGTGCGTCGTGGCGAAGTGCGGCTGCCGAGCGGTGCTCTTGAGGAGCCGAGCGCTGCTCTTGAGGAGCCGAGCGCTGCTCCGGAAAAGGCGTGGCTGCCGGGCAGTCGTGATGCGACAATCCGTCCGCGACTTGATCCACATCCGCGTCCCGGAGGTCCGCATGGACATCGCCTCGCTGCTGCCGCTGACCACGTCCCGGTTGTCGCTGCGTCTGTTCACTCCCGGTGACGCCGATGCCCTGTACGCCTACCAGAGCCTGCCGAGCGTGGCGCGCTACTTGTACCGGCCGGCGCACACGCGTGAGCGCAGCGAGCAGGTTGCCGCCGAGCGCGCGGCGCAGACGGCCTGGCGCGCCGACGGGGACAAGCTGGCGCTCGCTGTCTGCCGACGCGATGAGCCCGGCGTGCTTGGCGAGGTGAGCCTCACCCTGGCCGATGCCCGCGCCGCCCAGGCCGAGATCGGCTGGACTCTCGACCCAGGTCACGAGGGGCACGGCTACGCGACCGAGGCGGCCGGGGCGCTGGCCGGGTTCGCCTTCGGCACGCTGGGCGTGCACCGGCTCTACGCACGGCTGGATGTGGAGAACACCGGGTCTGCGCGGGTCTGTGAGCGCCTCGGCATGCGCCGGGAGGCGCACCTGGTCGAGAACGACCTCGACGGGGATCGCTGGGGCAGCGAGTACATCTACGCGGCGCTGTCCGCGGATCTTGGCAGTCGATCAGGCGATTGAGCCCGACGCCGCCTCCTGTTCGCGATCCCCCACACGGGAGGATCCCGGTATGGCGGGCGGGGACGGCCTGTTCGAGGTGGATCCGGCGGCGCTGGTGAAGTCGCAGACCGCGCCGACGGTGGCGGTGAAGAAGGCCGTCCGGGCGTTCGTCCCCGATCAGATGCCGATGCTGCCGCCGTCGCTGGACGAGTGACTGCCCGAGGGGCATCAGGCCCGATGCGTGGCCGAACTGGTCGACGAGGTGCGGGCATGGCCCGCAAAGTGCACACCGGACCCGGACGCGCCGCCTGCGCGCAACGCGAAGCCATCGTCGAACCCTCCTTCGGGCAGGTCGGAACCCCCGATCCGACCACCAACGCTCGACGGCTCGCTCGTCACCGACCCACGCTCCTAGCCGGCGGCACGAGCCTCCAGCACCGCCAGTTGGCGGTCGTGCGCCCGGCTGAGCAGCAGCAGTGACAGGACAGCCCCGATCAGTGCGCAGAACATGTCCCACTGGGTGTCCCACACATCGCCCTGGGTGGCGAGGAACGCGTCCGCGCCGTGGCCCCCGATCTCGGCGGCGGCCCACTCCAGCAGCTCGAAGCAGGCGCTGAAGGCGAGGCACGCGCACACGGTGAGCGGGGCCAGCCAGCGGCTGCCGCGCAGCGGCGAGGTACGGGCGAGGAGTTCGCGCACGAGGACGGCCGGTACGAACCCCTGCATCAGGTGCCCGAAGCGGTCGTACGGGTTGCGGGACAGGCCGAAGGTGTCGCGCACCCAGTCGCCCGCGGGAACCCGCGCGTACGTGTAGTGGCCGCCGACGGCGAGGACCAGAGCGTGCGCGGCCAGCAGCGCGCACAGCAGCCCGGTCAGCGGGAAGCGCCGCCACAGCAGGACCACCAGGGGCAGTCCGGCCAGCACCCAGAACGTCTCCAGGAACCAGGTCGTGCGGTCGCGCACACCCCACGCCGACACGGCCAGGCCCACGGCGGCCACGCCCGCGAACACGGCGGGCGGCACACGGCGCGCGGCGGAGTGCCGGGCGGGACGCGGGGCGGGGTGTGGGGCGGGGCGCACTGCGGTCATGGCGGGGCTCCTGGTCATGGGAGTCGGCGGAGCCCCATCGTGGCGCCGGGCGGCGGGCACGGGCATGAGTACGGCTACTCAGGCCGCACCGGGTACCGGTGCCCGCCCGCCCGGGGTGCTCAGCCCCGCGCCTCGCCCCCACGTGCTCCGCGCAGCGCGGTCAGGCAGCTGCCGATGGCCTGCTGGAGTTCCTCCAGACGCTGGAGCATGTCGTCCTCGTAGAAGTCCTGGGCGTCGTCGAAGGTCAGCTCCTCGAACGCGCGGGTCGCCTTCTGCAGGCTGCTGTAGAACTTCGTCCGCCGCTCCTGGACGCGCAGTTCGGGATCGGCCTCGACCGTCTCGGCGACCAGGTTCTTCATGGTGTCGTAGGCCTCGGTGGCCCACTCGCCGGCGTCCTCGGTGTCGTCCAGCTCGTCGATCAGCGACAGATGCCGCTCGGCCTCCTCGCGCAGCTCGGTGGGCGCGTCCACCGTCTGTCCCGCCGGCGTCCGGAACTGCCCGGACTCGGCGATCTGGCGGACGTAGCCGATCCGGTCGGCGGCCCGGCTCTCGCTGGCGACGGCCTTCTTGAGGTCGTCGGTGCGGACGACGTCCCGCGCCAGCTCGGCCTGCAGGTCCGGGTCCTCCTTGACCCGGTCCAGCAGGGCGGAGCGGGCGGCCCGCGCGGTGGAGGGGTCGGCGAGGATCGCGGCGCGCAGCGCGGTCGGGTTCTCGGCGACCTCGAGCGCCTTGGTGGGCCGGATGCCCTCCGCCTCGGCGGCCTGCGCGATGGCCGTGCCCCGCTCGGAGGTGGCGCTGTTGCGGGAGACGTAGTAGGTCAACCACACGTCGGCGTCCGGCAGTTCCACGTCCTGGCCGGGTTCGAGCGCCTCGAAGAGCGGGACGAGACCGTCGTCCGCCGCGCGGTCCCAGGCCTTGTAGTAGCGCATGACCCGCTCGGCGGAGCAGCCGGCCAGGTCCGCGAACTCCTTCGCCGAGACCTTCGGCGTCTCTCCCGCCGCCTGTCCGCCCGGCCGCACGCTGCGGGCCACCATCAGCGCGAAGGCCCAGCCGCCGGTGCGCGCGTACACGCCGAACTCGCGCGCGTCGCGCGCCACGAGGTCGGACAGGGGCGCCGGGGCGGGGACGGACGTCTCGGACGGGTCGATGGCCAGGGTCACGGATGACTCTCCTGCGGGCGTGGCTGGACGGGACCGTGCCCGGATGTCCGGGCACAGGGAGGAAGCCTATATGGCCGCATTGACCATGCTTTGGCGCAACGATGCGGGAACGTGGCCGGGGCGGGCTCAGCCCCTCGACTCCTCGGCTCCTCGGCCTCTCGGCCTCTCGGCCTCTCGGCCCTTCAGTCCCTCAGCCCTTCGGCTCGCGGAAGGTCTCCAGGAAGGTCTTGAGAGTGAGTTGGCTAGCAGCGTCGTCCCAGTCCGCGGCCCGGGTGGTGAAGCGCAGCGAGAAGCCGTGGCCGCCGTCGAGCAGGAAGCCGCGCCCGAAGGTGTGCACCCGTGCGGCGCCGGTGCCCGACAGCCACTCCAGGTCGGCGGCCCTGTGACCCCGGTAGGTGGCGGGCCGCACGGCGCCGACGCGGTGGTAGCCGCCGAGCCGCTCCAGACCGGGCTCGACGTCGTCGCGCCACACGGCGACCGGGTCCGCGCCCAGGCCCTCGCTGTAGGTCACGGCGAGGGTAGGGGAGTGGCCGCCCGCGCCGAAGGTGACGCGGTAGGCACGCCCGGCGCCGCGCGAGGCGGCCAGCCGTTTCCAGCCCGCGGGCAGGGCCAGCGTGAAGCCCTCCGGGGCCGTGTACGGACGGTATCCCGCGGGCAGGGCGGAGGCGCCGGCGCCTCCGCCGGAGCCGGAAGCGGGTGTCGGAGCGGGGCTCGGCGGGGTGGCCGCGGCGGACGGGCGGGCGGTTCCGCTGCCGTGGATGTGCCCGGCAGATGAGGGGCCGCGGCCAGTACGGCCGTGGCCACGGTGACGACGGCCAGAGCGGTCCCGACGGCCACGGTCCGTCTGCTTCTGCTTCCGCCCGCACCGCCACCTGCACCGCCGTCGCCGCCCGCACCGCCGTCAGCGTCAGCGCCCAGCGCCCGCGTCAGGGACTCCCGGGCCACCGGCAGGGTCAGGCGCTCCCGGGGGTCCTTGCGCAGCAGCCCTTGTACGGCCCGGGTGAGGGGTCCCGCGCGCAGCGGGGTGCGCAGCGGCAGCCGGTCCACGGCCCTCAAGGTGGCTTCGGGCCGGCCGCGGTCCCGGAACGGCGGCCGGCCCTCGGTCATCGTGTACAGGATCGCGCCCAGCGCCCACAGGTCGGCGGCCGGTCCGACGCGCTCGTCGCGGGCCTGTTCCGGGGAGGCGTACGACGGTGCCGTCATCCTCGGCGCCAGGGTCGTGCCCGCGAGGCCGAACCCCGTGACCACGACCGAGTCGCCGTCGCACACGAAGACCTGGCCGGGGCTCAGTTCGCCGTGGGTGACACCCTCGTCGTGCGCCGCCTGGAGCACGTCGAGGATCCCGAGGCCGATCCGGGCCGCCCGCGCGGGGTTCAACGGGCCGTCGCGGTCGAGGAGTTCACCGAGGGGAGTGCCGTCGATCCACTCGATCGCCGTCCACAGGCTGCCCTCCTCCACGACCGCGTCGACGAGGCCGGCGACCCGGCCTGGCCGCAGGAGCCGCATGGTCTCGGAGGTCCGCACGACCCGGGCCCTGACGTGACGCACGGTGTCCGCGCCGGCGTTCTCGGGCATTCCCGTCCGCGCCACCAGGCGGGGCCGGTTCACCGGCACGTCCCGCGCGTACCACCACACGCGGTTCGTCTCGCGGGAGAAGACCTCCAGGAGCCGGTAGCGCCCGGCGACCAACTCGTGTGCAAAGACGTGCGCCTTGACCATGGCCACCCCTCGCCGAAACCCCGTACCGTCCCGCCCGGAGATACGCGGAGCACGCGGGGGAGTGTTCAAGGCATCGGCAACTCCGGCCGTGGTTCTACCCTTTGTCCGGTTCTTCGACCGGACCAAGACGCCCCGGCCCCCCGGAGGGGAGCCGGGGCGTGGTCCGTCGCCTCACCCGGAGAGGGTTCAGTGCTGCTGCGCCTTCTGCGGCGTGACCTCGCTCGGTCGCACCACGACGAATCCCTCGCCCTGCAGCATCAGTTGCACCGCCTCGCCCGAACCGCCGCGCAGCATCGAGCCGAAGGACTGGGAGCGGTGCAGCGAGGTCTGCAGGTGCGCGGTCCAGCCGACCACCGCGTCGGTGTCGACGTACACCGGCTGCTGCGCCGAGACCGGTATGACCAGCGGGTTGCCCTCGCAGACGAGCCCGAGCCGGCCCTGCCCGCTGAACACACTGTTGAACAGCCCGCCGCCGGCGATGCCGGAGCCCTTCACGGTCTTGATCTCGTACGACAGCGAGGGGTCGAAGCACAGCACGTTGCGGCCGTTGACGGTGAACTGGTCGCCCGGCTCGACCTCGACGATGAAACAGTTCTGGGCCTCGTGCGCGAACCAGACCTCCCCCTGCCCGCGCACCGCCATCAGGGGCAGCCCCTCACCGGTGACCGCGCGCTTGAGCATGCCGCCCACGCCCTGGCCCTTGCGCTCGAACTGGAGGCTGCCGCGGTGAGCGATCATCGCGCCCTGGCGGGCGAACATCTCGCCGCTCACCGCGTACCTGATGCACTTGGCGTTCTCGACGCTCATCCCCGGCGCGACGGCCGGCTGCACCACATGACTGGAAAAGAGATCACCCTTCATGCGGTGCATGGTGTCCCGGACGGGCCGGTTCCGCCAAGATCACGGAACGTGCCGGTTCGGACACGATCTCCTGGCCGCTACTGCTGGGTGTCGACGGCCCGTTCGCGGACGGAGGAGCCGCGCGGCGCCCGCGTCTTCTTCGCGCTCTTCCCGCAGAACGCCGACTCCAGGGTGCCCGCCAGGGTGTCCAGCACCTTGGCGTTGTTGGACGTGTTCACCACGGCGGTGATGCTGCGCCCGCCGTCCTTGGTGCCGAACGCGTACGTGTAGTAGCCCTGGACGGCGCCCGTGTGGCCGTAGACCGAGGTCCCGCAGGACAGGTCGCGGCGGCGCAGCCCGAGCCCGTACGCGGTGGTGCTGCTGACCTTGGTGAAGCGCTCCATCTCGGCGAGGCGCGCGGAGGAGAGCAGCCTGCCGCCGAGCAGCGCCGAGTAGAAGGTGTTGAGGTCCTTGGCGCTGGAGATGATCGCCCCCGCGCTCTGCGCCCAGGACGCCGTCTGCGTGGTGGCGTCGACCAGGGCGCCGCCGGCCTGGTCCGGGGTCAGATAGCCGCGCGCGTACCGGCCGGGGATCCGGGTGTCCGGGTGGACGTAGAAGGTGTCGGCCAGCTTCAGCGGCGTGAAGACGCGGCTCTCGTACGCGCTCTTCACGGAGTGCCCGGTGAGCTTCTCGATGAGGAGCCCGGTGACGACGAAGTTGGTGTTGGAGTAGGAGTAGGCGGCGCCGGGCGCGTTGGTGCGCGGTTTCTTCAGGGAGAGCGCGACCAGGTCGCGGAGGGTGAAGACCTTGTCGCGCACGGCCTCGAAGCCGGACACGCTGTCGGCGAACATGTCGTAGGTGTAGTCGTGCAGGCCGCTGCGGTGGCTCAGCACCTGACGGACCGTGATGCGGTCGTCCGGCAGCAGCTTCGGCAGGTAGCGGTTGACCGGCGCGTCCAGGTCCAGCTTGTGCTCGTCGGCGAGTTGCAGCAGGACGACCGTCGAGAAGGTCTTCGTGACACTCCCGATGCGGAAGCGGTCGTCGGTGCTGACCGCCCGTCCCGCGCCCCGGTCCGCGAGGCCCCGCGAGATCCGGTACGTGGTGCCGTGGTCGTCGATCCGGGCCCAGGCCCCCGGCGCACCCTGGTTGCGTGCCGTGCGCAGCACCGCGTCCACGCCCGCGGTGTCCGGCGCCGGAAGCACCGCCGCCGCAGGGGCGTTCACCTCCGAGGTCGCGGCCCGCGCCGGTACCGCCACGAGGGACAGCGCGACCGCTCCGAGCACCGCGCCCCTGCTCACCCTTGCTGAGACCATGCGGCTCCCACTCCCATCCGTCCGGTTCGTGCTGCGACATCGATCACATTCCGGCCTGGAACCTAGGAGATCGCGGCGACGTCTCCCCAGCCGACACGCAGTTGGTCAGCGACTGATCACCCCGTGGCGCTCATTTGCAAAGGATTGCCACGGAAAGTCGGTAAATGGATCATTTCGACTTTACGTGTGCATGACTGATCCGAAAGGGTGAGCCTGGGGCCCGACCAGCCCCCATGACGTCCAACGACGCCATGTCTCAAGGCGGTTGGGGATTCCGGCCGCCTTCGGACGAAGGAAACCCTTCTCAGTGCGTAGACCCCACATACGCAGCGTGGCAGTCGCCGTCGCGGTAACGACGGCTGCCACGGGCCTTGCCGGAACGGCCTTCGCGGGTCCCTCCACGGGGACGCAGAGGACCGCGGCGTCCGCCGCCCCGACGACCACGACGGTGGCGGAGGCGGCGCGCACCGCGGCCTTCGCCCACGCGGCGGCGACCGGTGTCTCCCAGGGCGACGAACTCCACGCCCAGGACGTGATGATCGACCCCGAGGGTGCGCGCCACGTCCGCTTCACCCGCACACACGCCGGAATGCCGGTGCTCGGCGGCGACCTCGTCGTCCACCTGAACCGGAAGCTGGCCTACACGGGCGTCACCCGCGCGGCAGGCCACACCGTCCGGCCCGACGCCACCAAGGCCAGACTGACCCCGGGTCAAGCAGCCGCCAAGGCCGCCCGTGCCGCGGGCGGCGACGCGGGCGGCGCCCGGTTGGTGGTCGACGCCCGCGGCGGCGCCACCGCTCTCGCCTACCAGGTGACGGTGACCGGCGACGCCGGCTCCAGCACCGTGGTCGTCGACGCCCTCACCGGCACGGTGCGCAGCGACACGCCCGACGCCGACGAGTTCCTGTCGCCGAAGCTGATCGACACCCTGCGCGGGCGGGGCGAGCGCGCGGTCCCGGCCGCCGGCACCGGCTCGGCCCCGGCCGGCCTGCTCGGCTCGCGCGCCCTGGGCGCCGCGACCTACCCGTCGAGTGCGGCGGGCACCGGCAGGACCCCGTTCGTGGGCACCGTCGGCCTGACCGCCACGCAGACCTCGCGCGGCCACTACCAGCTCAAGGACCCGAGCCGGTACGGCACCGAGACGCGGGACGCCAAGGGCGCGACCACGGAGAGCTTCGGCGCCGGCACGACGTTCACCGACACCACCCACGTCTGGGGCAACGGCGCGACCACCAGCCGCGCCAGCGCCGCCGCGGACGCCCAGTACGGCATCACCAGGACCCTGGACTTCTACAAGAAGACCTTCGGCCGCAAGAGCATCGCCGACGACAGCAAGCCCGCCCGCGCGATGGTCCACTGGGGAAGCGAGGTCGCCAACGCCTTCTGGGACCCGGCCTGCACCTGCATGCTGTACGGCGACGGCGACGGCCAGACGTTCAAGAAGCCGCTCGTCGTCCTCGACGTCACCGGTCACGAGCTGACCCACGGCGTGGTCGACGCGACCGCCCGGCTGGAGCCGACCTACGTCGACGCGGACGGCAACCAGTACGGCGAGCCCGGCTCGCCGAACGAGTCGCTCGCGGACATCTTCGGTACCAGCGTGGAGTCCTACGCGAACAACACGAAGGACGTCCCGGACTACCTGGTCGGCGAGAAGCTGGGCCTGGCCCAGACGTTCCTGCGCCGCCTGGACCACCCCTCGCTCGACAAGCTCGAGGGCACGATCGACTACTGGTCACCGGACACGTACGACGCCGAGGTGCACGCCGGTTCCGGTGTCTCCTCGCACGCGTACTACCTCCTCGCGGAGGGCAGCGGCAAGAAGACGATCAACGGGGTGGCCTACGACTCACCCACCTATCACGGGATCACGGTGCAGGGGATCGGCCGCACCAGGGCCACGGCCGTCTTCTACCGTGCGCTCACCCGCTACATGGTCTCCACCACCGACTTCCACCAGGCGCGCATCGCGACGCTGAAGGCGGCCAAGGACCTGTACGGCGCGACCAGCACCGAGTACAAGACCGTGGACAAGGCGTGGGCCGCGGTCGACGTGACCGCCGCCAACACCCCGGCCGCCCGTCACTGACGGGCGGCCGCACCCACCGGCAGGACCGGATGCCCCGCCCCGCGCGGGGCATCCGCGTGTCCGGGCCCGCGTGGGGCATCCGCGTGTCCGGGCCCGGCCGGGGTGCGGATCCGCGGCATCGGCGGGACGATGACCTCCGTGGGACACGCAGGCACGTCCCGTACGGTCCGCCCGAGGCCCGGCGGGTCCGTCGCCCTCGGGGACGGGGCCCGGTGACCGGCCGCGTCGGCCGCCTCGGGCGCGTCTGCCGCGTGGCGGCCGTCCTGCTGGTCGCCGCCGCCGGACAGTCCGCACCCGCCCCGCCCGTCCAGGCCCTGACCGGGGCCACCACCCGGGGCACCGGAGTCGTCACCTGGGCAGCGAGCGCCGAGAGGGTCGGTGTCGGCACCGCCGACCGCGGCTACCGGCTCGTCGTGCGCACCAGCGTCGGCGGGAGCGACCTGCGCGTCCGCCTGACCAACGCGTTCGGCGACCGCCCCCTCACCGTCGACGACGTCCACGCGGGCCTGCGCGGCCAGGGTGCGGTGCTGCGCGCCGGCACCGACAGGCAGCTGACCTTCCACGGGTCCCGGACCGTCACCGTGCCGCCCGGCGCCTTCGCGTGGAGCGATCCGCTGCCCGGCGAGGTGCCCGCTCAGGCCGACCTCGTCGTCAGCCTCCACACCCCCGACGCGGCCGGCCCGGCCAGCGGTCACAGCCTGGCGATGCAGGCGTCGTACATCGGCGACGGCGACCACACCGGCGAGGACGGCGCGGCCGGCTGGACGCGGACCACCGGCTCCTGGTGGTACCTGGACGCCGTCTCCGTGCGTCCGGCGCACACCGGCACCGGCGCGGTCGTCGCGCTCGGCGACTCCCTGACCGACGGCTGGCAGTCCACGGCCGACCGCGACCGGCGCTGGCCCGACCACCTCGCCCGCCGGCTCGCCGCGGCGGTCGGCACTGCGGTCAAGGGCGTCGCCAACGAGGGGCTGTCCGGCAACAAGGTCCTCACGGACGACGGCGGCGGACAGGGCGCCCTGCACCGGCTGGACCGGGACGTCCTGTCCCAGCCCGGCGTGCGCACCGTGTTCCTCTTCGAGGGGGTGAACGACCTCAAGGCCCACGCCGGGGTCACCGCGGACGATCTGATCGCCGGGTACCGGGAGATCGTGCGGCGGGCGCACGCCGCCGGGGCGTGCGTGGTCGCCGCGACGATCGGACCGTTCCAGGGCTGGCCCGAATGGGACCCGGCCGGCGAGGCCGTACGCCAGGACGTCAACCGGTTCATCAGGCACAGCGGAGCCTTCGACGGGGTCGCCGACTTCGACCGCACCCTGCGCGACCCCGACGACCCCCAGCGGATCCTGCCCCGCTACGACGGCGGCGACCATCTGCACCCGGGCGATGAGGGGATGCGGGCGATGGCCGACGCCGTGGACCTGAGCAGCCTCGACTGCGGGCGCTGAACCCGCCCCGCCCGCAAGGGGCCCAGCGCGTTCAGGCCAGCAACTGCGTCCAGTTCGCCGGGACCCGGCCCGCCGGGCCCGGCGCCGGCTGGTCCGACGGGTGGCTGGCGGGGGGCGCGAGTTCGGGTCCGGAGTCGTACAACTCGTCCTTGTCGAAGTCCCAGAACCAGTCCTCGCCCGGCTCGAAGCTCTGGATCACCGGATGCCCGGTGGCCCGGTAGTGGGCGGTGGCGTGCTTGGCGGGGGAGTCGTCGCAGCAGCCGATGTGCCCGCACAGCGCGCAGCGGCGCAGGTGGAACCACCAGCCGCCCCCCTCGTCGCACTCGACGCAGCCGGTGCCGCTCGGCGGAACGCTCGGGTCGATCACGGCCTCGCCGCTCATGCTGTCTCCTCGGAAGTCGGTACGGACGCCTCGATGGACGCCGCGTCGGACGCCTCACCGGGCGCCTCGATGGACGCCTCACCGGACGCTTCGTCCGGCGTCTCGGCGGTCAGGGGAAGGAACACCTGGAAGCGGGTGTCGCCGGGCACCGAGTCCACCCGCAGGGTGCCGTGGTGCTTGTTGACGACGATCCGCCACGAGATGTCCAGGCCCAGACCGGTGCCCTCACCGACCGGCTTGGTGGTGAAGAACGGGTCGAAGATCCGGTCCTTGATCTCCGGCGGGACACCGGGCCCGGTGTCCCGGAACTCGACCAGCACCCGCTCGTGGTCGAGCACGGTCCGCACGGTCAGCGTGCCGGCGCCGCCCGCGCTGTTGATGGCGGACACCGCGTTGTCGATGAGGTTGGTCCACACCTGGTTCAGCTCCGCCGGATAGGCGGGGACCAGCGGGAGCGCGGGGGCGTACTCCTTGACCACCTCGATGCGCGGACCGAGCTTGGCGGACAGCATCATCAGCGTGCTGTCGAGGAGTTCGTGCACGTCCGCTTCCCGGAACGGCGCCCGGTCCAGCTGCGAGTACTGCTTCGCCGCGTCGACCAGGTGCGAGATACGGGTGGTGGAGTCCTCGATCTCGTTCATCAACAGCTCGGTCTCGATGGTGTAGTTGAGCCAGCTCATCGCGCCCGGCAGGATCTCCTCGTCCACGGCGGCGGCGACCTGCTCCATCCAGTCGACATCGAGCCCCGCCTGCACGACGGTCGGGGCGAGCTGCCAGCCGTGGTCGATGCCGTGGTCCTCCAGCCAGTCGGTGAGCGCGTCCTCCCGGTCGGAGGCCTCCAGCGGGCTGAGCGACGGCGCCTTGGCGACCCGCTCGGCCGTGCGCTCCTGGATCTCGACCAGACTCGCCAACTGGTCCCGGGTGAACGGGCCCTCCGCGATCATGCCGAGCTTGTGCCGCATCTTCGCGACCCGCTCGCGCAGTGCCGAGGTGGCCCGGACGGCCGCCGCGGCGGGGTTGTTCAGCTCGTGCGTGAGCCCCGCCGACAACGAGCCGAGCGCCAGCAGCCGTTCGCGCTGCCCGATCATCGCCTGGGTGTTCTTCGAGCCGAAGAACAGCCCCTCCAGCAGATGCACGGCCATCGGGAACCATTCGCTCATGATCTCGGCGAACGTGTCCGCCGGCAGCACGAAGAACCGCGTCGGCTCCGTCACCCGCATCGAGTTGTTGTACACCTGGCGCACCCGGTCCCCGAGGTACGCCTGCATGGCGCCCGCGTACACCCCGCGCTGCGAGGTCCGGGTCACCTCGATGTCGTCACCGCCGACCCGGCGGTACAGCACGACCGTGCCGTCGAGCATCACGTAGAGGCAGGTCGCCGGGTCACCCTCGGTGTACACCGGGCCGGGCTGGAACAGTTCCACGCGGCCGTCGGCGCACAGCCGCCCCAACTGCTCGGGCGTCAGCTTCTCGAAGAGGAACAGGGAGCTGATCTCTCCCTGAACGCACGGCATCGGCTGCCCGCTCATTGCTGCTCCAGATACCGGTGGACGAGCATCACGGCCATGGCTCCCTCTCCGACGGCGGACGCGACCCTCTTCGCGGACTCGGCGCGCGCGTCGCCCGCCACGAACACGCCGGGAATGCTGGTCTCCAGGTGGTACGGCGGCCGGTCCAGCTCCCAGCCGGCCGGCGGCCGTCCGTCGGCGCTCAGATCGGGCCCGGCCAGGATGAAGCCGCGCCGGTCGCGCAGCACCGTGTCGTCCAGCCAGTCGGTGAGCGGGGCGGCGCCGATGAACACGAACATCCACTGGGCGTCGACCCGTTCGCTCTCGTCCGTGTGCACATGGCGCAGGGTCAGCTGCTCCAGACGGTCGCCGCCGTGCGCCGCGTCGACCACCGTGTGGCTGCGCACCGAGATGTTCGGGGCCTCGCCGATCTGCTGGATCAGGTAGTGCGACATCGACGCCGACAGATCCGGGCCACGCACCAGCAGGGTCACCGACTTGGCGAACCGGGACAGGTACATCGCCGCCTGGCCCGCCGAGTTGGCGCCGCCGACGATGTACACGTCCTGCCCCTGGCAGGCGGACGCCTCGGTCAGCGCCGAGCCGTAGAACACCCCGCAGCCGGTCAGGTCGACGCAGCCCTCCGCCTCCAGCTGCCGGTACTGCACACCGGTCGCGAGGATGACGCTGTGCGCCGCGATCGCCGAGCCGTCCGAGAACCGTACGACGCGCGCCGCCCCGTTGATCTCCAGCCCCGTCACCTCGCGCGCGGTCAGGATCTCCGCGCCGAACCGGGCCGCCTGCCGCCGCGCCCGCTCGGTGAGCTGGGCGCCGGAGACGCCGTCGGGGAAGCCGAGGTAGTTCTCGATGCGGGAACTCTGCCCGGCCTGCCCGCCGGTCGCCTCACGCTCCACCAGGACGGTCCGAAGGCCCTCGGAGGCGCCGTACACGGCGGCACCGAGACCGGCCGGGCCGCCGCCGATCACGACGAGGTCGTAGAAGTCGGCCGTCGGCGTCGTCGCCAGACCCACCCGCGCGGCCAGCTCGGGCGCCTCGGGCTCGACGAGCGTGGTGCCGTCCGGGGTGACGACCAGCGGCAGCCGCTGCCCGTCCTGCCCGGCCGCGGCCAGCAGTCGCTGACCCTCCGGCTCCTCCACCGAGTACCAGCGGTAGGGCACTTGGTTGCGCGCCAGGAACTCGCGCACGTCCGAGGAGCGCGCCGACCAGCGGTGCCCGACGACCTTGGTGCTGGGCACGGGCCGGTAGTCGCTGTGGCGCCACGCCTCCAGGAGGTCGTCCAGCACCGGATAGAGCTTCTCCTCCGGCGGGTCCCACGGCTTGAGGAGATAGTGGTCGACATCGACGACGTTGATCGCGTCGATCGCCGCGTCGGTGTCCGCGTACGCCGTGAGCAGCACGCGCCGCGCCCCCGGATACACGTCCAGGGCCTGTTCCAGGAACTCGATGCCGTTCATCTGGGGCATCCGGTAGTCGGCCAGGATCACCGCCACCAGATCGCCGCGCAGCTTCAGCTCGCGCAGTGCCTCGAGCGCGGAGTCGCCGGACTCGGCGCGGACGATCCGGTACGACTCGCCGTAGCGCCGCCGCAGATCACGGGCGACGGCCCGGGAGACTCCCGGGTCGTCGTCCACGGTCAGGATGACGGTCCTCGCTGCGTCGGCAGCCTGTGCCATGCCTCTCCCACCCCGAGTGGTCGGTTCGCCGGGACGGTGTCGCTGGTCCGCCGCACCGGCTCCCGCTCATCGTATGTTCCATCGCCCGGCTTCGCTGAGGTACACAGCAGGTCCGCGATCATCCGCCCGCCGGTGGTGGGGGCAGGGGCGCGCGAGGTGGTGAAGACTGATCACGACCGATCGCCGCGGACGCGGAACGACGAGGAGGCCCACGCATGACACGCCCGATCACGGCAGGGGTGGACGGTACGCAGGAGAGCCTGGCCGCGCTGGACTGGGCGGCCAGGGAGGCCGTACGCCGGGGGCTGCCCCTGCGCGTGGTGCACGCGTGGCGCTACACCGAGTCGCTCGCCACGGCCGACCGGGACACCCAGTACGGCTGGGTGTCGGACGGGGTGGGGGAGGCCGTGCGCACCGTCTCCGGCCGGCACCCCGGGCTGGAGGTCCAGGTGGACGTCCTGGAGGGCGGGCCCGCGCGGACACTGTCCGGGGCCGCCGAGGACGCCGAGATGCTGGTCCTGGGCTCGCGCGGGCACGGTCCGCTGGTCGGGTTCCTGCTCGGTTCGGTCGGCCGGCACGTGATCGCCGAGACGACCCGGCCCGTGGTCCTGGTGCGGGCCGGGGACCAGCCGGCGCCGGAGGCCGCGGGGCGGGACGTCGTGGTGGGCCAGCACGGCGGCCCGCAGGACAGCGCGGCCGTGCTGCGGTTCGCGTTCGAGACGGCCGCGGCCCGCGGCGCCGGCGTCCGGGCCGTACGCGCCTGGACCCTGCCGCCCGTCTTCGCCTACAGCCCCGGTTCCCTGAAGCTCCTGGACGACGCCGGCGGTCTCGAGCCGTACGAGAAGCAGGCCCTGGCCGAGGCGCTGGCGCCCTGGCGGGAGCGCTTCCCGAAGGTGCCCGTGGCCGAGCACGTGGAGATGGGCAGCGCCGGGCAGGTGCTGCTGTCGGTGGCCGACCGGGCTCAGCTGATGGTCGTGGGCCGCCGGGCGCACCACACGGCCGTCGGCGCCCGCATCGGCTCGGTCGCGCACGGGGTGCTGCATCACGCCGTATGCCCGGTGGCCGTGGTCCCGGTGGAGCTGCCGACGCAGGGGTGAGCCGCCCCGTCGGCCGGGTGAGGCGGGGCGGGGTCGGACGGGGACGGGTGGGGCCGGGTGGGGCCGGGTGCCCGGGGGCGGGCGCCCGGCTCATGGCCTCGTCAGGAGGCCCGTGACAGGGCCAGTTCGGCGGCGGCGCGTACGGGGCCGTGGTGGACCGGGCCGTGACCGGGCAGCAGGGTGTCGCCGTCGAGTGCCCCGATCAGGTCCAGTGAGGCCATGGCCCGAGCACGGTCGTGCTGGAAGAAGTCGAGCACCAGCTGCGGCCCCTGGACCCGTGAGGTCGCATGGCCGCTGACCAGCGCGTCGCCCGTGATCACGATCCCGGCGTCGGGCAGGTGGTAGACGCAGTGGCCGTCCGTGTGGCCCGGGGTGTGCACGGGGACGGGGCGCCCCGGCAGGTCGAGCGCGCCCTGCGCCGGGAACGGCTCGGGAGCGGCGACCGGGTGGTCGGCGGTTCCACCCACACGGATCACGTGCACCGCCCACGGCACCACGCCCGGCCGCCAGGAGTTGCGCAGCACGTCCGCGATGGTGGCCTGCTGGAGGAAGTCCCGGCGCGCGTGCGGGACTTCCGCCGGGTGCAGATAGACCGGGGTGCCGTGGGTGCCGCGCAGGTACTCGGCGGAGCCCAGGTGGTCGTTGTGCGCGTGGGTGATCAGTACGGCGGCCACCGCCTGCGGTGAACTGCCGACTTCGGCGAGGGATTCGAGGAGGCCCTGCCGGTCCCCGGGGTAACCGGTGTCCACGAGGGTGACGGCGTCACCGTCCTTGAGGATCACCCAGTTGACGTGGTTGCCGTGCACCAGGAAGGTGCCGTCGGCGACTTGGTGTACCTCTGTGCGCATGATCTCCCAGCCCCTCGCGACAAAACGACGGGGACAGCCAACCAGACGCGGCCTCCGCGCGCGCGGTGGACGCGGACGACGCGGTGGGCACGGTGGGCACGGGTGGGCGGGTCACTGCACGCCGTGCGGCCGGAACTGGACGCTGATCCGGGGTCCCGTCGCGCGCGCGGTCTTGGGGACGCAGTGTTCCCAGGTGCGCTGGCATGAGCCGCCCATGACGATGAGGTCGCCGTGCCCCAGGGGCCGCCGGACCGTCTCGCCGCCGCCTTCCGCGGGCCGCAGCAGCAGGTCCCGGGGCGCGCCGACGGACAGGATCGCGACCATGGTGTCCTTGCGTGCGCCGCGCCCGATCCGGTCGCCGTGCCAGGCGACGCTGTCCTGACCGTCGCGGTAGAAGCACAGACCGGCGGTGGTGAACGGCTCGCCCAGCTCCTCGGCGTAGTGCGCGGTGAGGGTCGCGCGGGCCTCGATGAGCACCGGGTGGGGCAGGGGGGCGTCCGCGCGGTAGTGGGCGAGCAGGCGCGGGACGGCCACCACGTTGTCGTACATCTGGCGGCGTTCCTCCCGCCAGGGGACCTCTTCGGCGAGGAGTTCGAACAGGGTGTCGGCTCCGCTCAGCCAGTCCGGCAGTACGTCGATCCAGGCGCCGGCGCCCAGTTCGGTCCTGCGCAGCCCGTCGAGCGGACCGAGGCGCAGCTCGTCGGTCTGGTCGAACAGGGAGCCCTGGAGGTGGGTGGCCATGAGCTCAGCCTACTCCTTAATCGAAAATACGTTCCCATGAACGACGGCTGGGCCCTTTCGGCCTTTCGGTCTTTCGGTCTTTCGATACATCGATGTATCGGATACATTCGCGTATCGAACGGGAGGGAGAGCGGCGATGACGGCACAGGACACGGCCCGGCGGGTGACCAGGCGGCGCGCGCGGACACGGGCCAACCTGCTCGACGCCGCCTTCGCGGTCTTCGCCGCCAAGGGCTTCGGCCGGGTCTCCATCGAGGAGGTCTGCGAGGCCGCCGGCTACAGCCGGGGCGCCTTCTACTCCAACTTCGCCACCCTGGACGAGCTGTTCTTCGCCCTGTACCGGGACCGCGCCGACCTCATCGCCTCCCAGGTGGCCGACGCCCTCGCCCAGGACATGCCGGACCTCGACGTGCCCGCCTCCGTGGACCGCGTCACCGAGGTCCTGCTGCTCGACGTGGACTGGCTGCTCGTGAAGACCGACTTCCTGGTGCACGCGGCCCGCGACCCGGCCGTCGCCCAGGCCCTCCTCGACCACCGCACCCGGCTCCGGGAGGCCGTCGCCGACCGGCTCTTCCGGGCCCGGGGCCACACCGAACTGCCCGCCGTGCTCGGCGGCGTCGACAGCGCGGCCCGCGCGGTGGTCGCGGCCTACGACGGCGTCACCGTCCAGCTGCTGCTGGACAAGGACGTCGACGCGGCCCGCGCATGGCTGAAGCAACTGCTCACCGCCCTGCTGACCGACGGCAGCGGCACATCTGAACACGTCGCAGCCCCCTGAACACGTCGCAGCCCTCTCAACGAGTCGTATCCCCCTGATCGAGTCGCAGCCCCCTGAACGAGTCGTAGACGGACGTAGAGGAAGGGACATGGACGCCATGGACGCGGACGTCATCGTCGTCGGAGCGGGCCTCGCCGGCCTGGTCGCGGCGCACGAAATCACCAGCCGGGGCAAGCGGGTCGCCCTGGTCGAGCAGGAGAACGCCGCCAACCTCGGCGGCCAGGCGTTCTGGTCCCTCGGCGGGCTCTTCCTCGTCGACTCGCCCGAACAGCGCCGCCTCGGCATCAAGGACTCCTTCGACCTCGCCTGGAACGACTGGCGGGGCAGCGCCCGCTTCGACCGGCTCGACGACGAGGACGCGTGGGCGGTGCGCTGGGCCCGCGCCTACGTGGAGTTCGCGGCCGGCGAGAAGCGCTCCTGGCTCCAGGGGCACGGCATCGAACTGCTGCCGAGCGTCGGCTGGGCCGAGCGCGGCGACCTGCGGGCCGACGGCCACGGAAACTCCGTACCCCGCTTCCACATCTCCTGGGGCACCGGCACCGGGGTGGTCGAACCCTTCGTCCGCCGTGCCCGGCAGGCCGCCCGGGACGGACTGCTCACCTTCTACCACCGCCACCAGGTCGACGAACTCGTCATCGAGAACGGCGCGGCGCGCGGCGTGCGGGGCACCGTCCTCGCCGCCGACGACGCGCCGCGCGGGGTCGCCTCCAACCGCGACCGCATCGGCGCGTTCGAACTCACCGCCCAGGCCGTCGTCGTCACCAGCGGCGGCATCGGCGCCGACCACGACATCGTGCGCCGCTACTGGCCCGAGCGGCTCGGCAAGGCCCCCGCCGAGATGGTCACCGGCGTCCCCGCCTACGTCGACGGCCGCATGCTCGACATCAGCGCCGGGGCGGGCGTGCGCCTGGTCAACCGCGACCGCATGTGGCACTACACCGAGGGCCTGCGGAACTGGGACCCCATCTGGCACGGCCACGGCATCCGCATCCTGCCCGGCCCGTCCTCCATCTGGCTCGACGCCCTCGGCCGCCGCCTGCCCGACCCCTGCCTGCCCGGCTACGACACCCTCGGCACGCTCAAGTACCTGCGCACCACCGAGGACATCGCCGGGTACGACCACTCCTGGTTCGTCCTCACCCGGAAGATCATCGAGAAGGAGTTCGCCCTCTCCGGCTCCGAGCAGAACCCCGACATCACGGCCAAGGACCGCAAGGCCGTGCTCCGGGACCGGCTGCTGGGCAAGGGCGCCCCGGCGCCTGTCCAGGCCTTCGTCGACAAGGGCGCGGACTTCGTCACCGCGAACACCCTTGAGCGGCTGGTGGAGAAGATGAACGGCCTGACCGGCAAGGCGCTGCTGGACGCGGCCGAGGTGCGCGGCCAGATCGAGGCCCGCGACCTGCAGATGGCCAACCCCTACAGCAAGGACTCCCAGGTCCAGGGCATCCGCAACGCCCGCCGCTACATCGGCGACCGGCTCGGCCGGGTCGCCTCCCCGCACCGCATCCTCGACCCCGCCGCCGGACCACTGATCGGCGTCCGGCTGCACGTCCTGACCCGCAAGACCCTCGGCGGCATCCAGACCGACCTCGACTCCCGCGCCCTCGGCACCGACGGCGAACCTGTCGACGGTCTCTACGCGGCAGGCGAGGTGGCCGGCTTCGGCGGCGGAGGCGTCCACGGCTACAACGCCCTGGAGGGCACCTTCCTCGGCGGCTGCCTCTTCTCGGGCCGCGCGGCCGGCCGGCACGCGGCACGGCAGACGGGCTGATCTGCCGGGCCGGTGCGCGGTTCAGTGCGTCAGCAGCTCCGCCAGCACCGCCGCGTGACTCGTCTCCGGCGTCCTGGACGCCGTCAGCAGGGTCACCGGGCCCTCGCGGGCCGATCGCCTGAGGCCGTCGAGCAGTTCGGCGGCCCCGGGCTCCCGCAGTTCCGCCTCGTAGCGGCTCCGGAAGTCGTCGAACGAGCCCTCATGGCCGTGGTACCAGCGGCGCAGCTCCGTGGACGGCGTGAGTCCCTTCGGCCACTCGTCGTACGACGCCTCCTCCTTGGTCATCCCGCGCGGCCACAACCGGTCCACCAGCACACGCAGGCCGTCGTCGGGTTCGGGCGGGTCGTAGATCCGGCGTACGCGCACGCTCACGGGCGGGCCCTCCTCGGATCGTGGACGGTGCCGCGAGCGTACGCCGGGCGCCCCAAGACCCGGCGCCGCGACGCGGCGTGACGAGACGTGACGTGACCTGAACGAGGGGGAACGCCGACGGCCGACGCCTCTACTCTGTGCAGATCCAGTCCGCGCACAACCGATCACGTCCAGTCCGCGCACAACCGATCACGTCCAGTCCGCGCAGGACCGATCACGTCCAGTCCGTGCAGAACCGATCACGTCCAGTCCGTGCAGAACCGATCACGCCACCCTCCAAGGAGCGCACGTGACGTCATCCCGCAGACCGGCCGCACGACGGCGCATCGCAGTCCTCCGCCGCGAGGCGGTCCTCGCCACCGTCCCCGTGGCCGTGGCGGCGCTCCTCGGAGCCGGGGCCCCCACGGCGGCCGGCACGACCGGCGCGGCGGGCGCCGGCGACCCCTACTTCCCGCTCAGCGGCAACGGCGGCTACCACGTCCGCCACTACGACCTGACGCTGCGTTACGACACCTCCTCCCGGCACCTCGACGGCACGGCGGTGCTCACCGCCCGCGCCACCCAGCGGCTCAGCCGCTTCGACCTCGACCTCAAAGGCCTGAAGGTCACCGGCGTCACCGTCGACCACGCCACCGCCGGCTTCACCCGCAGCGGACAGGAACTCCTCGTCACCCCGCGCCATGCGCTCCACGAGGGCCAGTCGTTCCGGATCACCGTCACCTACAACGGCACGCCCAAGCCCGTCACGGACCCGGACGGCTCCGCCGACGGCTGGATCCCCACGGACGACGGGGCGTTCGTCGCGGGCGAACCGCAGGGCGCGATGACCTGGTTCCCGGCCAACACCCACCCGAAGGACAAGTCGTCGTACGACTTCACGATCACCGTCCCCGAGGGGCGCACCGCCGTGGCGGGCGGCATCCTGACCGGGCAGCACACCGCGCACGGCCGCACCACCTTCCGCTGGCACCAGCCCGAGCCGATGGCCGCGTACCTGGCCACCGCCACCGTCGGAAAGTTCACGCTGGAGCGGTACACGACGCCGGACGGCATCCAGGTGGTCAACGCCGTCGACCCGCGGGAGGCCCGGGACGCCGCGCCGGTGCTCAAGAAGCTGCCCTCCGTACTCGCCTGGGAGAGCAAGCTGTTCGGGCCGTACCCGTTCCGCGCCGCCGGCTCGATCGTCGATCACGCCCCGGACGTCGGCTACGCGCTGGAGACCCAGAGCCGGCCGGTCTACGACGCTGCACCCGACCTTTCCACCCTCGTCCACGAGAACGCCCACCAGTGGTTCGGCGACTCCGTCGCGCTGACCGCGTGGAAGGACATCTGGCTCAACGAGGGCTTCGCCACCTACACGGAGTGGCTCTACAGCGAGCAGCACGGCGGCCCGAGCGCCCAGAAGACCTTCGACGCGCTCTACGCCCGGCCCGCGGGCGACGACCTGTGGGCCTTCCCGCCCGGCGACCCGGGCAGCGGCAAGAACATCTTCGACACCCCGGTCTACGACCGCGGCGCCATGACCCTGCACGAACTGCGCGGGGCCGTCGGCGACCGGGCCTTCCTGCGGATCCTGCGCGCCTGGGCGAGCGAACACCGGGGCGGACACGGCACGACGGCCCAGTTCGTGAAGCTCGCCGAGCGCCTGTCCGGCAAGAACCTCGACGCGCTCTTCCACACCTGGCTCTACGCCAAGGGCAAACCGGACCGCGCCTGACCCGCCCCGGGTACGGCCCCACCGTCACCGCTCGCGCGGGCCCCGCGGAGAGCCGTACCCGGTCAGCGGCTCTCCGTCTCAGCGGCGCAGCGCCTGCGCCGCCGTGGCTGTCACCGCGTCGGCCAGGGCCGCGAGTGCGGGGGAGTCGAGTTTCCACTGCTGCCAGTACAGGGTGACGTCCATCGAGGCGTGCGGGGTGAGACGGACGAGGCGGTCCTCGCGCAGCAGCGGGCGGGTCTGGGACTCCGGGACCATGCCCCAGCCGAGGCCCGCGGCGACGGCGGTGACGAAACCCTCCGAGGTGGGCACGTGGTGCCGCAGCGGGCCGGCGCCGGTGCCGCCCACCCGGCGCACGAAGCGGTCCTGGAAGTCGTCCTTGCGGTCGAAGACCACGACGGGCGCCTCGGGCAGCACGTCAGGCAGCGGTCCGGCGAGGTGACGGCCGGCGAAGCCGGGCGCCGCCACCGGCAGGTACCGCATCCTGCCGAGCGGCCGGACCGAGCAGCCGGGCACCGGATCGGGCGAGGAGGTCACGGCGGCCATCACGAGCCCCTCGCGCAGCAGAGCCGCCGTGTGGCCCTCGTCCTCGCGGCGCAGTTCGAGGCAGATCCCCGAAACCCGGGTCAGGGCGTCGAGGAACCAGGTGGCCAGCGAGTCCGCGTTGACCGCGACCGACACCCGGGTCGGCTCCCCGGCGCCGCTCAGCCCCAGCTCCGCGTGCGCGTCCAGCTCCAGCCGGGCCAGCTGACGGGCGTACCGCACCAGCACCGCGCCGGACTCCGTCGGCCGTACCGGCTTGGTGCGCTGGAGCAGTACGCGGCCCGTGCGCTGCTCCAGCGCCTTGACCCGCTGGCTGACCGCCGACGGCGTCACATGCAGCGCCGCCGCGGCCGCGTCGAAGGTGCCCTCGTCCACCACCGCCAGCAGCGTCCGCACCTGGTCCAGGGGAAGCTCCGTCATCACGAGCACTAAGGGTACGTAAGAATCTTTAGCTGTACCCGCAGTGATCGTGAACCTAGCGTCGAGGGCATGAACCACGCCCTGACCGCCGCTGCCGCCGGATTCGGCTCCGGCCTCTCCCTGATCGTCGCCATCGGCGCCCAGAACGCCTTCGTCCTGCGTCAGGGAGTGCGCCGCGACGCCGTACTCGCCGTGGTCGGCATCTGCGCGCTCTCGGACGCGCTGCTCATCGCGCTCGGGGTCGGCGGCGTCGGCGCGGTGGTCGTGGCCTGGCCCGGGGCGGTGCGGGCGGTCGGTCTGGTCGGCGGGGCCTTCCTGCTCTGCTACGGCGCCCTCGCCGCCCGCCGCGTCCTGCGGCCCGGCACCGGGCTGCGCACGGAGGGAGAGGCGGCGGGCTCGCGCCGGCGGGCGGTGCTCACCTGCCTGGCACTGACCTGGCTCAACCCGCACGTCTATCTGGACACCGTCTTCCTGCTCGGCTCCCTCGCCGCCGACCGCGGCCCGCTGCGCTGGACCTTCGGCCTGGGCGCGGCCCTGGCCAGCCTGTGCTGGTTCGCCGCCCTCGGCTTCGGCGCCCGGCTGCTCGGCCGCTTCCTCGCCCGGCCCACCGCCTGGCGGGTCCTGGACGGCCTGGTCGCCCTCACGATGCTGGGCCTCGGGGTGATGCTCGTCACCGGAGCGTGAGCGAGCGCCGGATCGTGAGCAAACGGTTCGGCAGGCACGGGAGTTGCTGCGATAGTGAGGCTCGAATCGAAAGATGTATCGAGCAACCAGGAAATCCGTGGACACGAGCGAGAGCAGCAGCACCGGCGGCACCAGCCCTGGCACCGGCGGCCCCGGTACCGGTACTGGCGACACCGGCCCCGGCACCGAGGCCGACACCGCCTCCCCGGCGGCCGAACCGGCCCCGACCCGGCGCGGCTGGCGCCGCTGGGCGATGGACACCCGCCCCCTGCGCATCCCGGCCTACCGGCGCCTGTGGTCGTCGACCGTCGTCACCGCCGTCGGCAGCCAGCTCACCGCCGTCGCCGTCCCCAAGCAGATCTACGACATCACCCACTCCTCGGCCTGGGTCGGCTACGCGAGCCTCGCCGGTCTGGTGCCCATGGTCGTGTTCGCGCTGTGGGGCGGCGCGGTCGCCGACACGGTCGACCGGCGCAGGCTCATGCTGGTCACCAACAGCGGCATCGCGGTGACCTCGCTGCTGTTCTGGGCGCAGGCCGCCGCCGGGACGGACTCCGTGTGGGTCCTGATGCTGCTGTTCGCCGCGCAGCAGGCGCTCTTCGGGCTGAACTCCCCGGCCCGCAGCGCCTCCATCGCCCGTCTGGTACCGGCCGGGGAACTGCCCGCCGCGAACGCGCTCGGCGCGACCGTGATGCAGACGGGCCTGGTGGTGGGGCCGCTGCTGGCCGGGGCGCTGATCCCGGTCGTCGGCCTGTCCTCGCTGTATCTCATCGATGCGCTCGCCCTGTGCGTCACCGTGTGGGCCGTCTTCCGGCTCCCCGCGATGACGCCGCTGGGCGAGCCGGCCACGCGGCGGGCGGGGCTGCGGGAGATCGCGGCGGGGTTCCGCTACATCGCCGGGCACAAGGTGCTGCTGCTGTCCTTCCTCGCCGACATCGTCGCCATGGTCTTCGGCATGCCCCGTGCCCTGTACCCGCAGCTGGCCGCGCAGACGTACGCCTCCTACGGCGAAGGGCTCGCGCTCGGCGTGCTGTTCGCCGGCATCGCGGTGGGCGCGGTGCTGGGCGGACTGTTCTCCGGGGTGTTCTCGCGGGCGCGGCGGCACGGCTGGATGGTCATCGGGGCGGTGGTCGCCTGGGGCCTGGCCATCACCGGGCTCGGCCTGAGCGCCAGCCTGTGGGTGGCGCTGGTCTTCCTGGCCGCCGCGGGCGTGGCCGACATGGTCTCGATGGTCTTCCGGCAGGCGATCCTGCTGTCCGCGGCGACCGACGAGATGCGCGGCCGGATGCAGGGCGTGTTCACGGTCGTCGTCGTGGGCGGGCCGCGCCTCGCCGACGTGCTGCACGGCACCGCCGGCGCGGCGTTCGGCCCCCGGGCCGCCGTGGCCGGCGGCGGCGTGCTCGTCGTCGTCGTGATGCTGGTGCTGGCCGCCGCGGTCCCGGCGCTGCGCCGCTACCGGATCTGACGCCCGCACCCCTCGCTGCCCGCTCCGGCGCTCTACACCGGCCGCTGGCGCCGGACCGCGTACTGGTCCATCAGCTTGCCGCGGGTCGTCTCCAGGCGGTGGGCGAGGATCTCGGCGACCGTGCGCACCAGCGACAGTCCGAGCAGGGGGTCCTCCACGGACAGCGCGAGCACGGAGGGCCCGTCGAACTCGTACGCCCGTACGTTGCTGAAGGCCACCGCCCCGAAGTCCCACCGGTAGGGCGGGAACAGCCAGGACCAGCCGAGCATGTCACCCGCGCCGAGTGTGGCGACGGTGACGTGCTGCCGGGAGGTGACCTGCTGGTCGAGGGAGACCGCGCCGGAGCGGATCACCCAGAAGCGGTCGGCGGTGCCGCCCGCCTCGAAGATCCGGGAGTCCTCCGCGAAGGAGACCTCCTTGGCCAGCTCCATCAGGCGCTCGCGCTGTGCCTGGGGCAGGGCGGTCAGCAGTTTTATCGCTTTGGTCATGGCGCGGGGCTCCTCGCCGGCGGCGGTTCGGGGTGCTTTCCCTAAGCCCATTTCAGCCGCTGCCGCCGCGCCGAGCACCTCGAAGGAATCGGGTTTCGCCCGGTGAGCCGTGCCGGAGACAGAAAAAAGCCCTGGCTGGACGGGGGAGACCAGCCAGGGCCGTATGCGGTGATGCCGAAACAGACGCGCGGAGGGGGAATCCGGCTTCTCTCCGTCACCACGTATGTATGAACGATAAACCATCTCGGTGGCGTTCACACAACCAGGAACGAGTGACGTGAGCCGTTTCACTCGTCCGTCACCCGTCCGGCGTCACCCGTCCGGAGCCGGGCCCGGCCCACCGTCACTTCTTCGGCCGCTCGACGCGCAGACCGAGGGGCCGCGCGAGGCCCGTCACCGCCTCGTCCAGGCGCTGGAGATGCCGCAGGACCCGGTCGGTCACCCTGCCGTAGCGGGGGGTGCTCAGGGTGCCCGGCTCCAGCATCGACGCGATGCTCGGGCCGGTCTCGATCTCGGCCGTGGAGCGCGGGTCCCGGACGTGCGCGGCGATCGCCTCGATGTTGTGCACGATCCGCGCGCACACACCGCGCAGCCGCGGATCCGCCGCGATCGACGGATGGGTCGGCAGCAGTTCGGCGGTGGCCGCGAGCGAACGCCCGTGGTAGGCGCACGTCTCCAGCAGCGCCACGACGTACTGGGCGGTGTTCCGGCGGGCGCGCAGCGGGGTCAGACGCTGGGTCAGCGGCTGTGTACCGGCCCGCAGATCCGCCAGCGCCTGGTCCAGGTCGCGCGCCTTGTCCACCAGATCGGCGTGCGGATTGCCGCTCAGCTGGTCCACGGCCGCCCGGGTGAGGTCCGCCAGTTCGTCGAGGACGGTGACGAGCAGCTCGTTGGTCCGCCGGTCGGTGTTGACCGGCAGCACCACCGCCGCCGCGAACACCCCGCAGGCCGCGCCCAGTGCCGTCTCCTCGACGCGCAGCACCAGCACCGACAGGCTGTACGTGTTCAGCAGCGTGTACAGCAGCCCCAGAGCCGCCGTCACGAAGAACGACATCAGCGTGTAGGACAGGGGCGCGGAGTAGAACATCGCGAAGACGAACACCAGCACCAGCGCGAACGCCGTCCATGTGTGATGCCCGACCAGCCCGGCGAGCGCGATACCGGCCACCACGCCGAGGACCGTGCCGAGCAGCCGCCGGTAGCCCTTCACCAGGATCTCCCCGGTGGACGAGGTGTTGACGAACACGATCCAGCAGGTCAGCACCGCCCAGTACCAGCGGTTGCTGGACAGCAGCTCACCCCCGGTGATGGCGAGGCAGGAACCCACCGCCACCTGCACGGCCGCCCGGGTGGTCGGTCGTCGCAGCCCGGTCGGCGCCGCCTCGGCCTGGCTCTCCTCGCTGCTCTCGATGGCGGCGTCCTCGGCGTCCAGTTCCTCGCGGGAGCGTGCCGTCGCCGGGGAGTCCGCGGACTCGTCCTGGGGCCCCTCCAGCGCGGTCCGCAGTCCGACCACGGCCCGCGCCAGCTCGCCGAGCCCGCGGAAGACGTCCTGCACCGGCGGGGACGCCCGCGGCAGGTGGTCCTCCTCGCGGTACCCCAGCAGCCGGTTGCGCAGGTGCGCCAACGCCGTGCCCGAGGCCTCGCCGGCCGGCCGCACCACCAGCAGGTGCAGCGCCTCCAGGTCCCGGCGCAGCGCGGCGCTCGCCTCGTCCCGCACCGGCAGCTCACCGCCCGTCGGCACCGGGGCCCCCGGCAGGTGCAGGGTGAGTGTGTCGGTCCGCTCGGCGCTGCGCGCGGTCAGCAGCATCAGCCCGAGCCGCTCGGCCGCGACCTCGGTGTCGGCGACCCGGCGCTGCAGCAGCCGCGCCACCGCCTCGTCGGAGGTGCCGTCCTCGAGCCTGCCCTGGATCATCAGCGCCGTCTCGTGCAGCCGGGCGGTGCCGGTGCGCACGTCGTCCAGGACCTTGTCCACGTCGCCGGGACCGGCGTCCAGCAGCGCGATCTGAGCGGTGATCAGCTGGCCGAGCCGGACGCGGAAGGCCCGCCGCAGCCTGCCCAGCGTGCCCGCCGGGTTCCCCGGCAGCAGCACGAACCGGGCGACGGCACTGCACCCGAACGCGAGGGCGATGACGGCGTACAGGGAGGGCAGGGCGTGGGTGGTCGCCTGGACGAACAGCGACAGGAAGTAGATCTGGAAGCCGATCAGGCCGAGTGCCGTCCCGCGGTCGCCGAACCGGCGGCTGTAGACGGCGCAGAACATGAGCGCGACGAAGAACAGGTCACCGACCACGACCCACTGGTTCAGGACCGCGCACAGGGTCACCGAGACCAGCGCCACCGGCAGGCCCAGGGCGAGGGTGACGGCCTGCTGGGAGCGCTGCTTCTCCCGGATGGCGAAGGTCGCGACCATCGCGGCCACGGCCCCCGCCACCAACTGGGGCACGGGAACACCCAGCAGGGCCAGCACGGCGAGGGTGAGGGCGATGGAGGTCACCGTGCGCAGCCCCGCGGCGAGCCGCAGCAGTCCGGGATCGGACGCCGCGAGCCGGTTCCACAACCGCAGGTGCACCGCTCGTCCCACCGCCCTCACGCCGCCGCGCTCTCTCCCGTGTCAACCGTGATCTTCGACCAGCATCGTACGAGGTCCCGGATCACCCGCCGTTCGAGGAGGCCGGCGTCCGCGACGACCGGGCCGGCTCAGGAACTGCCGGCCGCGTCGCCCTCCACCTCGGTGCGGACCTGGTCCTGCGTCAGATAGGAGTCCGTGTACTCGAAGTCCTTCAGCCGGGCGGGCCTGCGTGTCTGGAAGCCGGTGCGGACGAAATCGTCACCGGCGACCGCGTTCAGCAGCCAGTTGGTCATGACCCGGACCTTGGCGACGTTGGTGCGCAGCGCCGACCAGTGGTAGCCGCGGGCCACCAGCTGGGCGAGGACGCCGCGCAGTTCGATGCCCAGCGGCTTGGACACGGCGTCCTTGCCGCCCAGGTCGACGACCAGGCCCAGGTCCTTGTGGACGTACGGCTGCAACGGTTGCCCGCGCAGCGCCGCGATGACGTTGTCCGCGACCTTCTTGCCCTGGCGCATGGCGTGCTGGGCCGTGGGCGGGCAGATCGCACCCTTCTCGTGCTTGGCGAGGTCCGGTACGGCCGCCGCGTCCCCCAGGGCGAACACCCCGTCGTGGCCCGGCACGGTCATCTCCGGGGTGACGACGAGCCGACCGCGCACCGTCTCGGCACCCAGCGTGCCGATGAGCGGGCTGGCGGCCACACCCGCCGTCCAGATCAGGGTGTGGGTCGGCACCACCCGGCCGTCGGTGAAGGTGACCTCGTCCTCGCTCACCTTCTCGACGGACACGCCCAGCGAGATCTCGATGCCGCGACGGCGCAGGATCTCCTGCGCGCTGCGGCCGAGTTTGTCGCCCAGCTCCGGCATGAGCTTCGGCGCGATGTCGATCAGGTGCCACTTGATCAGGCTCGGGTCGAGGCGCGGATAGCGCTGTACGGCCGCGTGCGTGAGGCGTTGCAGGCAGGCCGCGGTCTCGGTGCCCGCGTATCCGCCGCCGACCACCACGAACTGCAGCCGGGCGGCGCGCTCGGCCGGGTCGTCGCTCGCGTCCGCGAGGTCCAGTTGCGAGATGACGTGGTCGCGGACGTAGGCGGCCTCGGCGAGCGTCTTCATCCCGAACGCGTGGTCGGTCAGGCCCGGGATGTCGAAGGTGCGGGTCACGCTGCCCGGCGCCAGCACGAGATAGTCGTAGCTCTCGTTGACGACCTCGTCGGTGATGGTGCGGATGACGGCCACCTTGGCCTGGAGGTCCAGGCCGATCACGCCGCCCGGGATGATCCGGGTGCGGTACTTCTTGCTGCGGCGCAGGGAGACGGCGATCGACTGCGGGGTGAGCACCCCGGAGGCGACCTGGGGCAGCAGGGGGAGGTAGAGCTGGTAGGAGAACGGCGTCACCAGCGCGACGTCGGCCTCGTCCGGGGCGAGTTTCCGCTCCAGCCGGCGCACGCTCTCGACGCCGGCGAAGCCCGCCCCCACCACCAGGATCCTGGGTCGTGTCACGGTGTTCATCCCTTTCTGCGGCTCCAGGCCGTTAGGACTTCACGCCGCTCGCATGCCCTGGACCGTTGCCACCACATCGATCCCACCGTGCCCGGGGTCGTTGCGCCAGCCGGGTAAGGCAGGCAGACGAATGCGTGGGCACCAGCATGCCCCACCAGCGCGGATGAATCCGGATCTCGCACAGATTTACGTCGTACTGCTGTCTTTCACGTCTGTCGTTCACGTCTGTCACTCACGGCGTACCGCTGTCGTCGGGTCACCACGGCAGGAATACGTGAATGTCCTTACCGTGGTCCTCCACGACCACGCTGACCTGGTCGCACAGCGTGTGCAGCAGGTGCCAGCCGATCCCGCCGCCGCCCTTCGCCGGATGGAAGGGACGTGGCCTGGGGCGGACGGTGCTGGTGTCGTGCAGGGTCACGTGCACCCCGTCGAAGGTGCGCCGCAGCACAAGACCGAAGGGCCCCGGCGCGTACTGGATCGCGTTGGCGGCCAGCTCGGTGACGACGAGCAGGATGTCGTCCCAGGAGTCGGGCGCGCAGGGCGGGGCGTCCCGGGCGAGGACGCCGAGGAACTCCTCCGCGGCCAGCCGCGCGCCGGTCACATTGCGCAGCTCACCCGGGAAGGAGAACGCACGCTCGTAGCGCTCCTCCGAAAGCGGTGCACCGTTCCACCGCGGTGGCTCCGTCGCCATCTCAGATTCTCCGGCCCCGCCCACCGGGCCCTCCTCGGCCTCGCGGACGGGGCGATCGCCGCTGCCGAACACCCCCGCACCGGGCGGGTTCCCACAGCAGAGCCGAGTACGCACCCGCCCCGACGTCACCTACCGCCTCGACGGCCCATCCGTGCCTACCGGAAGACGTTGTCCTGCTCGTCCCAGTCGGACGGTTGTGCCGGGGACCGTTGTGGGGTCGTGGTGGAGCGGGTCTCGTACATGGCGTCGATCTCGGCGGCGTAGCGGCGGGCTATGGCGTGGCGGCGCAGCTGCATGGACGGTGTGAGCAGGCCGTTGCCGGTGGCGAAGGGCTCCTGGAGGATGCGGTGGACGCGGATGGACTCCGCGCGGGACACCGTGCTGTTGGCCGCGGCGACCGCGCGGGCGATCTCCTCCCGCAGCGCGTTCTCCTCGCGCGCCTCCCGGCCCGGCACACCGCCCGGCAGGGCCAGCGCGGCCCGCCAGTGCGCCAGGAACTCCGGGTCCAGGGTGATCAGCGCGCCCACGCAGGGCCGGTCGTGGCCGACGACCAGCGCCTGGTGCACCAGTGGATGCATGCGCAGCCGCCGCTCCAGCGGCGCCGGGGCCACGCTCTTGCCGCTGCTCGTGACGATCACGTCCCGCTGGCGGCCGGTGATCGTCAGATAGCCCTCCGGGTCCAGCCGCCCGATGTCCCCGGTGGCCAGCCAGCCACCGCGCACCGCGGCCCGGGTCGCCGCGGGGTCGCCGACATAGCCCTGGAACACGGACGGGCCGCGCACCAGGATCTCCCCGTCGTCGGCCACCTCGATCTCGGTGCCCGGCACCGGCCGGCCCACGGTCCCCGACTTCTCCCGGCCCAGCGGCTGCATCGTGATCCCGCCGGAGACCTCCGTCAGCCCGTAGCCGTCGTTGACGTACACGCCGATGCCCTCGAAGAACAGGGACAGCTCCCGGTCGAGGGAGGAACCGCCCGACGTGCCCCGCAGGACACGCCCGCCGAGCGCGGACCGCAGCTTGCGGTAGACGGTCCGCTCGTACACGGCGTGCTGCAGCCGCAGGTCGAGGCCGGGGCCCGGCCCGGTGCCCAGCCGCCGGCGCTCCTCGGCCCCGGCGAAGTCCCGCGCGGTCCGCGCCGCCCGCTCGAACAGCGCGCCCCGGCCCGCCCGCTGGGCCGTGCGCAGGAACGTCTTGTACAGCTTCTCGAACACCGACGGCACGCCGTACAGATAGGTCGGCCGGAACGTGCGCAGCGCCGAGCCGAGGGCCTCCCCGCCCGCCTCCGGCTCGTACGCCATCAGGACCCGGCCGCGCAGACAGATCTGCTGGACCATGATCCCGTACACGTGCGAGAACGGCAGGAACGCCAGCACCGAGGGCTGCTCACCCGGCGGCGTCGCGGTGTGCACCCAGCCCGTCAGCAGGGTGTCGCACGGGTAGGCCAGGTTGCCGTGGCTCAGTGCGCAGCCGAGCGGCCGGCCCGAGGTGCCGGAGGTGTAGGCGACGACCGCCGTCGCGTCCGGCAGCACGATCCGGCGCAGTGACTCCACCGTGGTCAGCGGGACCGTCCTGCCCTGCTCCACCAGCCGGGACAGCGCGCCCGCGTCCAGCTGCCACACGTGCCGCAGCCGGGTCAGCCCCGCGCATATCGTGCCGACCGTCATCACGCCCTGTTCGTCCTCGACCGCCACGGCCACACACCCGGCGTCCCGCAGGATCCACTCCACCTGCTCCCGCGACGCCGCGGGATGGATCGGTACGACCTCCGCGCCGACCGTCCACAGGGCGTTCGACAGCAGCGTCCACTCGTAGCGGGTACGGACCATCAGGGCCACGCGATGGCCCGGCGAGACACCGGCGGCGACCAGGCCCTTGGCCAGGTCGACCACCGCGTCCCGCAGCTCGATCGCCGTGATCTCCTCCCACACGGAGGAGGACGGATCGGCGCGCCGCGCGAGCACCGGCAGCGTCGGATCGCTCACGGCGGTCTCGAAGACGGTGTCGGCGAGCCCGCCGGCGGGCGGCGGGCTGAAGGGCGGAGCGGGTGCGACCTCGCGCATGCGCGGCTCCCGGGTGTGCGGAGGGTGACCCCGTCGACCGGCTCTGTCGTCGGCGGTGCTCGAATGTAGCCCAGGCAACCGGTTTCGGGGCCCCGAAGGGGGAAGTCGTGATCGGATGTCGACACGAGGGGCGGTCGTGGGTCCGTACGACCCCGACCGCCCCTCGTCGCGCCCCGCCGGTACCCGCCCGCACCCGCGGGTTCAGCGCATCGGCGTCAGCCAGACCGTGGCGAGCGGCGGCAGCGTGAGCCGCAGGTGTCCGTCCTCGGGCTTGAGCGCGCCGGGGGCGCCGACGGTGACACCGCCGCCGCCGTACTTCGCCGCGTCGGTGTTCAGCGCCTCCTGCCAGCCGGGAACGTCCTCGGGGACCCACAGGCGGTAGTCGTCACGGATCACGGGGGAGAAGTTCGACACCGCCAGCAGAGGGGGGCCCTGGTGGTCGTAGCGCAGGAACGCGAAGACGTTGTCGTCCGCCGCGTCGCACAGCACCCACCGGAACCCGGCCGGATCGGTGTCCCGCTGCCACAGCGCCGGCGTGGCCCGGTACAGCGTGTTCAGGTCGCGGACCAGATCCCGCACGCCCCGGTGGTCGCCCGCGGAGTGGTAGTCGTCGTCCAGCAGCCACCACTCCGGGCCGTGCTCCTCGGACCACTCGGCTCCCTGGGCGAACTCCTGGCCCATGAAGAGGAGTTGCTTGCCGGGGTGCGCCCACATGAAGCCCAGATACGCGCGGTGGTCGGCGCGCCGCTGCCACCAGTCGCCCGGCATCTTCGACACCAGGGCCTGCTTGCCGTGCACGACCTCGTCGTGGGAGATGGGCAGGACGTAGTTCTCGCTGTACGCGTACACCATCGAGAACGTCATCTCGTTGTGGTGGTACTTGCGGTGCACCGGCTCGTGCTGGATGTACTGCAGCGAGTCGTGCATCCAGCCCATGTTCCACTTCAGCCCGAACCCGAGCCCGCCGCTGTCCGTCGGCCGGGTCACCCCGTCCCAGGCGGTGGACTCCTCGGCGATGGTCACCACACCCGGGCAGCGCCGGTAGACGGTGGCGTTCATCTCCTGGAGGAAGGCGACGGCGTCCAGGTCCTCCCGCCCGCCGAACACGTTCGGCGCCCACTGCCCGGAGTCACGGGAGTAGTCGAGGTAGAGCATGGAGGCGACGGCGTCCACGCGCAGCCCGTCGATGTGGAACTCCTCGCACCAGTACACCGCGTTGGCCACCAGGAAGTTGCGCACCTCGGTCCGGCCGAAGTCGAACTCGTACGTCCCCCAGTCCGGGTGCTCCGCCCGCCGGGAGTCCCCGGGCTCGTACAGCGGGTCCCCGTCGAACCGGCCCAGCGCCCAGTCGTCCTTGGGGAAGTGCGCCGGCACCCAGTCCATGATCACGCCGATCCCGGCCCGGTGCAGGGCGTCGATCAGGTACTTGAAGTCGTCCGGTGAGCCGAGGCGGGGGGTCGGCGCGTAGTAGGAGGTGACCTGGTAGCCCCAGGACCCGCTGAACGGGTGCCCGGCGACCGGCATCAGCTCCACGTGCGTGAAGCCCATCTCCTTGACGTATGCGGGCAGTTCGTCCGCGAGTTGACGATACGTCAGCCCGGGGCGCCAGGAGGGCAGATGCACCTCGTACACGGAGAACGGCGCCTCGTGCACGGGCGTGTCGCCCCGGTGGGCCATCCACTCCGCATCGCCCCACTCGTACCGCGACACCGCCACGACGGACGCCGTCGCGGGCGGCATCTCCGTGCGCCGGGCCATCGGGTCGGCCTTCAGGAACCGGCCGCCGTAACGGGACGTGATCTCGAACTTGTACCGGGCGCCCTCACCGACACCCGGCACGAACAGCTCCCACACACCGGACGCGCCGAGCGAGCGCATCGGGTACTGCGTGCCGTCCCAGTAGGTGAAGTCACCGGCGACCCGCACTCCTTGGGCGTTCGGCGCCCACACGGTGAAGCGGGTGCCGGCCACGCCCTGGTGGGTCATCGGCTCGGCGCCCAGCGCCTGCCACAACTGCTCGTGCCGGCCCTCGCGGACGAGGTGCAGGTCGAGTTCGCCGAGCGCGGGCAGGAAACGGTACGGATCCTCCACCTCCTGCTCGGCGTCGTCGTACGTCACCAGGAGCCGGTAGGCGGGGATCTCCTGGTACGGCAGCATCGCGGCGAAGAGCCCGCCGCCCTCGGAGACGAGGGGGGCCTGCGTGCCGTCCACCAGGACGCTCACGGCGCGGGCGTTCGGCCGCAGCGTCCGGAACAGGACGCCGCCCGGTGCCGGATGCGCGCCGAGCAGGGCGTGCGGATCGTGATGGGCGCCGCCGAGCAGGCGCGCCCGGTCGCCCGGGTCGAGGGCAACGGCCGACGGCCGCACGGGGCCCGCGGACTCGGGGAGCGAGGTGTCGCGCAGTGCCATCGCTCAGCCTCCCCACACCGCGAGCCGCTTGATCGCGGCCATCGGGACCGGCAACCAGTCCGGCCGGTGTCTCGCCTCGTACAGCACCTCGTACACCGCCCTGTCCGTCTCGTGCGCGCGCAGCAGCGCGTGCTTCTTGCGTGGATCCCATCCGGCCCGCGCGGCATAGCCCGCGCAGAACGCCTCCCGGCAGCGGCGCGCCCATTCGGGTCGCCAGGGGCGGCGCTGCCGGGCCGCGTAGTCGAAGGAGCGCAGCATCCCGGCGATGTCCCGCACCGGGGAGTGCGCGGCCCGTCGCTCGGCGAGCGGACGGGAGGGCTCGCCCTCGAAGTCGATGACGAACCAGTCGCGTCCGGCCTGCAGCACCTGCCCGAGATGCAGGTCGCCGTGGATGCGCTGGGCCGGCGGCCCGGCGTCGCAGGTCGCCAGCGCGCCGAACGCGGCCCGCAGCCCGGGTACGTACGGACGCAGTCCGGGCACGGCGTGCGCGGCGGCGTCCAGCCGCGCGCACATCGCCTCCGCCGTACGGCCGTTGTCGCCCGGTCCGGCCGGCGGGAACGCCTCGGCCAGCGACAGGTGCACCTCGGCCATGGCCCGGCCCAGTTCACGGGCCTCGGTGGTGAACTCGTCGCCCGAGGCCAGGGCGCTCAGCGCCAGCGTCCAGCCGTCCGTCGCGTCGGGCAGGAACGGCTGCACCACACCCAGCGTCGCCGGGCGCGGCGCGGTCGTACTGAACCAGGCCACCGGCGCGGGTACCCGGCGGCAGCCCTGCGCGGCCAGCGCCCCCGGCACCTCCAGGTCGGGGTTGACGCCCGGCTGGATACGGCGGAACACCTTCAGGATGTACGAATCGCCGTACACGATCGACGAGTTCGACTGCTCGGCGTCCAGCAGCCGCGGGGGCAGTCCGCCGGGCAGCAGGGCCTCCGGGGCCGTCTCGAAGCGCAGCGGACCCGCCGAGCCGGGCTGCCGCAGCCGCTCCAGGAGCAGGTGGGCGGAGCGCGGGTCGTGCAGCGCGTCGTACACCGCGAGGCCGGCGAACGCACCCTGCTCGGCGCGGCCGATGTACGCCCGTTCCAGGCGCGGCGCGAGCTGCTCGCGCACACCGAGCAGCAGTTGGTAGCAGTCGCCGGGCGGGGGAGTGCCGCCGGGGGTGGGCACCGGGGCGTGCGAGGCGTGCACGAGCAGGTGCAGACAGCCCGGGTACAGCTCGGTCATGGACAGCACCGACAGATCGGTGACCGGCCGGTCCTTTCCGGCGAACCAGCGTTGTTCCGGCAGCCATTCGCGCAACAGCCCGCTCAGCGAGGCCAGGGGCCGTTCGGCGCCGGCCGCGGTGGTGGGCCGGAGCGTGATGGTCTTCGGCATGGTGGGGCGTCCTTTCCTCGGCGCCGGGCGCTCAGGGGCGGCGGCCGATGCGGGATGCGACCCGGGTGAGCCGGAACCAGTAGAAGCCGTGACCCGCCAGGGTCAGCAGGTACGGCAGTTCGCCGATGGCCGGGAACCGCACCCCGCCGATCAGCTCCACGGGGTGCCTGCCGTCGAAGACCCGCAGATCGAGTTCGGTGGGCTGGGCGAAGCGGGAGAAATTGTGCACGCACAGCACGAGGTCGTCCTCGTACTCCCGCAGGAACGCGAGGACCGCCGGGTTGGACGACTGCAGTTCGGTGTAGGACCCCAGTCCGAAGGCAGGATTCTGCTTACGGATCTCGATCATGCGGCGGGTCCAGTGCAGCAGGCTGGACGGGGACGACATGGAGGCTTCCACGTTGGTGACCTGGTAGCCGTAGACGGGATCCATGATCGTGGGGAGGTAGAGGCGCCCGGGGTCCGATGTCGAGAAGCCGGCGTTGCGGTCGGGGGTCCACTGCATGGGGGTGCGGACGGCGTCGCGGTCGCCGAGCCAGATGTTGTCGCCCATGCCGATCTCGTCGCCGTAGTAGAGGATCGGCGAGCCGGGCAGGGAGAGCAGGAGCGCGGTGAAGAGTTCGATCTGGTTGCGGTCGTTGTCGAGGAGGGGGGCGAGGCGGCGGCGGATGCCGATGTTGGCGCGCATACGCGGGTCCTTCGCGTATTCGGCCCACATGTAGTCGCGTTCCTCGTCGGTGACCATTTCGAGGGTCAGCTCGTCGTGGTTGCGCAGGAAGATGCCCCACTGGCAGCCGGAGGGGATGGCGGGGGTCTTGGCGAGGATCTCGGAGACGGGGTAGCGGGATTCGCGGCGCACGGCCATGAAGATGCGGGGCATGACGGGGAAGTGGAACGCCATGTGGCATTCGTCGCCGCCCGATTGGTAGTCGCCGAAGTAGTCGACGACGTCCTCGGGCCACTGGTTGGCCTCGGCCAGCAGCACGGTGTCCGGGTACTGGGCGTCGATCTCCTTGCGCACGCGCTTGAGGAAGGCGTGCGAGGCGGGCAGGTTCTCGCAGTTGGTGCCCTCCTCGGCGTACAGGTAGGGGACCGCGTCGAGCCGGAACCCGTCGATGCCGAGGTCGAGCCAGAACTTCAGGGCGGCCAGGATCTCCTCCTGCACGGCCGGGTTCTCGTAGTTGAGGTCCGGCTGGTGCGAGAAGAAGCGGTGGAAGAAGTACTGGCCGCGCACCGGGTCGAAGGTCCAGTTGGAGGCTTCGGTGTCGACGAAGATGATGCGCGCGTCCTCGTAGCGCTTGTCGTCGTCGGCCCACATGTAGAAGTCGCCATAGGGTCCGTCGGGGTTCTGGCGGGACTCCTGGAACCACGGGTGCTGGTCGCTGGTGTGGTTCATGACGAAGTCGATGATGACGCGCATGCCGCGCTGGTGGGCGGCGTCGACGAACTCGACGAAGTCGGCGAGGTCGCCGAACTCGGGCAGGACGGCCGTGTAGTCGGAGACGTCGTAACCGCCGTCACGCAGGGGTGACTTGAAGAACGGCGGGAGCCAGAGGCAGTCCACGCCGAGCCACTGCAGGTAGTCCAGCTTGGCGGTCAGACCCTTCAGGTCGCCGATGCCGTCGCCGTTGCTGTCCTGGAAGGAGCGGACCAGGACCTCGTAGAAGACGGCGCGTTTGAACCACTCCGGGTCCCGGTCCCTGGCGGGAGTGTCCTCGAAGGTGTCCAGCACGGGTTCGTTGACAGTCATGACGCTGCGGGCCCTCCGTTCTGGGGCGTCGATCGCCCGACGTGGAGCACGTGCGCCGGCACCCGGCCCGGCGTGAGGCACACGTAGTTGGTCCTGCCCCAGTGGTAGGTCTCCCCTGTCAGTTCGTCGTGCACGGACAGGGCAGCGTTCCAGTCCAGGCCGAGTTGCGGCATGTCCAACGAGACCGTGGCCTCCTGGGTGTGGTGCGGGTCGAGGTTGACGACCACGACGACCGTGTCCGTACCCGTGCTCTTGCTGTAGGCGAGCACGGCATCGTTGTCGGTCTCATGGAAGCGGAGATTCCGCAGGCGCTGTAGCGCGGGGTGCCGGCGCCGGATGGCGTTGAGGCGGGTGACGAGGGGGGCGATGGTGCGGCCCTCGCGGGCGGCGGCCTCCCAGTCGCGTGCTGTGAGCTGGTACTTCTCCGA
>NZ_JBICZA010000030.1:65800-116916 GCF_043201585.1 Streptomyces sp. NPDC048297 | reverse complement strand
AGACCAGCCTCCAGCACCAGCTCACCGGCGCCGCCCTCAACCTCGCCCGCATCGACGCCCACCTCACCGGCACACCCCGAGCCCGCACCCGCACCAGCCACTTCGCAGCACTTCGCCCCGCCGACCAGACGATCGACGGGGCGAAGAAGACGTAGGGCCCCGGAATTAACCAACGGCATCCGGGCCCGCACGGGGCCCGCACCGTCACAAGCGAGCACAGCGAGCACAGAAGGAAAGAGCTCTCGTGAACATCGTGCTGTACGCGGTGATCGTGCTGTTCTGGGGCACCACCTGGATCGGCATCAAGTTACAGCTCGGCAGTGTGGACCCGGCCGTGTCGGTCGCGTACCGCTTCCTGCCGGCCGCCGTCTGCATGTTCGTGTGGACCGGCGTGCGCAGGCTGCCGATGCGGTTCCCGCCGCGCAGCCATCTGCGCATGGCCCCTGGTCGGGTTACTCATGTACTCGGTCAACTACGTGCTCTTCTCCTACTGCTCCGAACACCTGGTCTCCGGGCTGGTGTCGATCATCTTCTGCCTGTCGGTCGGGTTCGACATCCTCAACGGGCGGATCTTCCTGAAGCGGCCCGTCTCCCGCACGGTGGTGCTCGGCGCGCTCGCCGGAGTCCTTGGGCTCGCCCTCGTGTTCGCCAACGACATCGCCCACACCAAGGCGTCCTCGGGCCTGGTGACGGGTGTTCTGCTCGGTCTCGGAGCGACCCTGCTGTTCTCGTTCGGGAACATCGCCTCGTCGTGGAACCAGAGCAGCGGTGGCCTGCCGGTCGTGCAGTCCACCGCGTGGAGCATGCTGTACGGCGGGCTGTTCACCACGATCGGGTGCCTGATCGCGGGCAACTCGTTCACCGTGGAGCCGTCGTTCCGCTATGTGGCGGGGCTGGTGTACCTGTCGGTGTGCGGCTCGGCGATCGCCTTCGTGACCTATCTGACGCTGCTGTCACGCATCGGCCCCGACCGGGCCGCGTTCGCCACCGTGGCCTTCCCGGTCGTCTCGCTCTCCCTGTCCACGGTCTTCGAGGACTACCGGTGGAGCGCGCTCTCGGTGCTCGGCGTGCTGGTCGTCCTCGCGGCCAACGCGGTCATCCTCGCCGGCCCCCAACTGCGCGCCCTGCTCGGCAGGTTGTTTCCCGGCCTGGCCGCGCGGGAGGCGGCGGGACCGGCGGAGGAACGCCAGGCGGTGCCGGAGAGCGGGCCGGGCCGTGGCTGAGCCGGCGGGCCGCTACTACACGTTCCCCTACGCCGGCGGCGGCCCCGCCGCCTACCGTCCGCTGAGCGACCACTGGGCGGCCCGCCCGGAGGAGTCGCCCGCCGTGGTGCCGCTCTCCTGGCAGCCGGACCGGTACCTCGGCGCGGGCGGGGTGCGCGCCCCGGCCGACGCCCTGGCGCACCGGATCGCCGGCGACCTCGAACGCCGGCCGGTGACGCGGTACGGCCTGTTCGGGCACAGCATGGGCGCGCTCGTGGCCTACGAGACGGCGGTGGCGCTGCCCCGGCTCGACTGCCCGGCGCCGGCGGCCCTCGTCGTGTCCGGGCGGGTGGCGCCGCAGTACGGCTTCAGGCCGGCGGTCGATCCGGAGGACCCGGCGGGCACCGCGGAGCACCTCCGCTCCTGCGGCGGCGCGCTCGCCGAGGCCGCCCGGGACCCGGAGTTCGTCGACCTGGTCCGGGAGCGGCTGCGCGGCGACGTCCTGCTCGGCGCCGGGCACCGGCACGAGGAGCGGCCGCCGCTGCCCCTGCCCGTGGTCGCGTTCGGCGGGCGGGACGATCCGCTCGCGGCGGAGGGGGAGTTGGCCGGATGGCTGCGGCACGGCACCAGCACCGGCACTGGTACCGGCACCGGAACTGGCACCGGCACCAGCACCAGCACCACGGATTCCGGCACCAGCACCGGCCGGCCGCGCCTCTTCCCCGGCGGCCACTGGTTCCTCCGGGAGCACCTCGCGGCCGTCGCGGCCGGTCTCGAAGAGGCCCTGCGTGCCGGAACAGCCGTGGCGGGTGTGCGGGCAGGTGACGACTCGGGGAAAAGCGCGGCGGAATGCCGAGGCTCGTTTCCCGAGAGTGACCCTGCGTAATACACACGCAATAAGGAATCGCGGTTTCGGCGTTGTTCGGCGTTGTTCGGCGCCGTTCAGTGCTCTACGCCCCGCACACCACAGTTCTCTCCTGACCCACCAGTAACCTGCGGCAAAAGGCTCAAGCAATGCTCAAGTAATCACCAAAACCCTTGAGACGCCTGAACAGATCAAGGTCGGTCCTGCGGGTTCTCATCATGCGGACGGGGCGAATCGCCGTGAATTCCGGCGTTCCCCCCACCGCGTACCGCTCTGCATTACCTCGTGTCATAACAAGAGCGTCACAGCATTGGTCAGACTCTCCTCCACGTTCCCCGCACACGCTTAGAGTCACGGCCAGTCACCGCGCCGTCGGATTGTCACCCCGGCCAGGCGCACGGCTCGGTCGTCTCCATGGGGAAGCGGCTGTCCAGCAGGAAAGGACTGATCGTGCGTCAACGTTCGCTCATCGCCATCACCGCCGCGCTGGCGGCGGGAGCACTCACCCTCACCGCCTGCGGCTCGCGCGACGGCGGCAAGGGTTCGGACTCCAGCGGTGGCGGCACCACCGTCACCATCGGCGTCGACGCGCCCCTCACGGGCGACCTGTCCGCGATCGGCCTCGGCATCAAGAACTCGGTCGACCTCGCCGTCAAGCAGGCCAACAAGCAGAAGCTCGTCGACGGTGTCACCTTCACCTCGACCGCCCTCGACGACCAGGCCCAGCCGTCGGCCGGCCAGCAGAACGCCACCAAGTTCGTGTCCACGAAGGACATCCTCGGCGTCGTCGGCCCGCTGAACTCCTCCGTCGCCGAGTCCATGCAGAAGGTCTTCGACGACGCCAAGCTGGTCGAGGTCTCCCCCGCCAACACCAACCCGGCGCTGACCCAGGGCACCGACTGGCAGAAGAGCAAGGCCCGCACGTACAAGTCGTACTTCCGCACCTCCACGACGGACGCCATCCAGGGCCCGTTCGCCGCGCAGTACGTCTACAACACGGCGAAGAAGACGAAGGCCTTCGTCATCGACGACAAGAAGACCTACGGCGCCGGCCTCGCCGCCACCTTCTCCGACGAGTTCAAGAAGCTCGGCGGCAAGATCGCGGGCACCGAGCACATCAACCCGGACGCCAAGGACTACTCGGCCGTCGCCACCAAGGTGAAGAACTCCGGCGCCGACATCGTCTACTACGGCGGTGAGTACCCGCAGGCCGGCCCGCTCGCCAAGCAGATCAAGGCCGCCGGTTCGAAGATCCCGCTGGTCGGTGGCGACGCCGTCTACGACCCGACCTACATCAAGCTCGCCGGTGCCGGCAGCGAGGGCGACCTGACCACCTCCGTCGGTGCCCCGCTCGACACCCTGCCGTCGGCGAAGGAGTTCCTCGCCAACTACAAGGCCGGCGGCTACAGCGAGGCCTACGGCGCGTACGGCGGTTACGCCTACGACTCCGCCATGGCGATCATCCAGGCCGTCAAGAAGGTCGTGGACGACAACAAGGGCAAGCTCCCCTCGGACGCCCGCGCCAAGGTCACCGAGGCCATGCAGAACGTCTCCTTCGACGGGGTGACGGGCAAGGTCTCCTTCGACGAGTTCGGTGACACCACGAACAAGCAGCTCACCGTGTACGCCGTCAAGAAGGGTGTCTGGACGACCGTCACGTCCGGTACCTACAACGGTGGCTGACCCACACCCGCACCACCACTGAGCCGCGCGGGGCGCTGTTCCACTGGCGCCCCGCGCGGACTCGCATCCGGACAACCGGCACACCCGACATCCGGCACATCCGTCGAACATCCGAAAGTCTCGGAGGACTTTGCGGTGAACGAACTGCCGCAGCAGCTGGTCAACGGCCTGCTCCTGGGATCCATGTACGGGCTGGTCGCCATCGGCTACACGATGGTCTATGGCATCGTCCAGCTCATCAACTTCGCCCACGGCGAGATCTTCATGACCGGCGCCTTCGGCGCCCTCACGGTCTACCTGTACGTCCTGCCCAACGGCACGTCCATGTGGATCGCGCTCCCCCTCATGCTCATCGGCGGCATCATCGTCGCCGTTTCCGTCGCCGTGGCAGCGGAACGATTCGCCTACCGCCCCCTGCGCAGCGCACCCCGCCTCGCCCCGCTCATCACGGCGATCGGCCTCTCCCTCGCCCTGCAGCAGGCCGTCTGGGCCTGGTACCCCGACGCGAAGTCCGCGATCACCTTCCCGCAGATCGCCGGCGGCCCCTTCAACATCGGCAACGTCACCATCCAGACCGGTGACATCTTCCTGATCATCGCCGCCCCGCTCAGCATGGCCGTCCTCGCGTACTTCGTCATGAAGACGCGCACCGGACGGGGCATGCAGGCCACCGCGCAGGACCCGGACACCGCCAAGCTCATGGGCATCAACACCGACCGCATCATCGTGGTCGCCTTCGCCCTCGGTGCCGCGTTCGCCGCCGTCGGCGGTGTCGCCAACGGCCTCAAGTACGGCCAGATCGACTTCAAGATGGGCTTCCTGCTCGGCCTCAAGGCCTTCACCGCGGCCGTCCTCGGCGGCATCGGCAACATCTACGGCGCCATGATCGGCGGAGTCGCGCTCGGCGTCGCCGAGACCCTCGCGACCGCCTACATCGCCGACCTCCCCGGCATGGAGAAGTTCGGCACCCAGTCGTGGGCCGACGTCTGGGCCTTCGTACTCCTCATCCTCGTTCTGCTGTTCAGGCCCCAGGGTCTGCTCGGCGAGCGCGTCGCGGACAGGGCGTGACACCGATGACCACACAGACCACCGAAACCCCCAGCACCACTGCGGGCAGCCCGGCGGGCCTCATCGGCATCCCGCCGCACATCGGCCGCGCCCTCGCCACCGGGGGCGGCATCCTCACCGTCGTCTCCACCTTCCTCGCCTGGACGTGGACCTCCGAATTCCCCGGAGACCTCACCGTCTACGGCTACCCCGGCGGCCTCCAGGTCCTCGTCCTCGTCGGCGGCGTCCTCACCACCCTCCTCGGGCTCGCCTCCTACGGCGTCAAGCCCCTGCGCTGGCTCGCCCCCGCGGGCGCCGACGCCGCCCTCAAGTTCGCCACTCTCGCCACCTTCGCCACGGCCTGGTACACGGTCATCGCGATCGCCTACGAGCTCGGCGGACTCGTCAACCTGGAGCCCGGCGGCTACGTCGTCGCCGTGACCACCCTGGTCGCCTTCGCCGGCGCGCTCGCCCTGCCCTTCGAACGTCCGGAACCCGATCCCATCGACCCGGACGACACCTCCTGGGAGCAGTTCAAGCACAGCGCCTCCCACAACTGGGAGACCGTCAAGGCGGCCTTCTCGGCCCCGGCCCCGCGTCCCCTGGGCAAGCTCCCCGCCTACGCCGAGATCCTCATCCTGATCGCCGTCTTCGCCGTCGCCCTCACCGTCTTCACCTACGGCATCGGCACGGAGTACGACGAGCTGTTCATCGGCTTCCTCCTCACCGCCGGCTTCGGCTTCGCCGCACTCACCAAGTCCGGCCTCGTCGCCCACGCCACCCAGATCTCCCAGCGCCACCAGAACATCGCGATCTGCGGCGCCTTCGTGACGGCGGCCCTCTTCCCCTTCACCCAGACCGACGACCAGTACGCGACCCTCGGCGTCTACATCCTCATCTTCGCCACCGTCGCCCTCGGCCTGAACATCGTCGTCGGCCTCGCCGGACTGCTGGACCTCGGATACGTCGCCTTCCTCGGCGTCGGCGCCTACGCGGCGGCCCTCGTCTCCGGCTCCCCCAGCTCCCCGTTCGGCGTCCACTTCCCCTTCTGGGCCGCGGCCCTCGTCGGCGCCGCCGCCTCGCTCGTGTTCGGCGTCCTCATCGGTGCCCCGACCCTGCGTCTGCGCGGCGACTACCTCGCGATCGTCACGCTCGGCTTCGGAGAGATCTTCCGGATCACCGCCAACAACCTGGACGGCACCTCCGGACCCGACCTCACCAACGGCTCCAACGGCATCTCCTCGATCCCGAACCTCGACATCCTCGGCTTCGACCTCGGCGCCCAGCACGACATCGCCGGCTTCACCATCGGCCGGTTCGCGAACTACTTCTTCCTGATGCTGATCATCACGGCCATCGTGGTGCTGGTCTTCCGGCGCGCCGGCGACTCCCGCATCGGCCGCGCCTGGGTCGCCATCCGCGAGGACGAGACCGCGGCACTCGCCATGGGCATCAACGGCTTCCGCGTCAAGCTCATCGCCTTCGCCGTCGGCGCCACCCTCGCCGGCCTCGCCGGCACGGTCCAGGCCCACGTGACCTACACCGTCACGCCCGAGCAGTACCTGTTCGCCGGCCCCATCCCGCCCAACTCCGCCTTCCTGCTCGCGGCGGTCGTCCTCGGCGGCATGGGCACCATCGGCGGCCCGCTCATCGGCGCCTCGCTGCTCTTCCTGATTCCCAACAAGCTCCAGTTCCTGGGCAACTACCAGCTCTTCGCCTTCGGCGTCGCGCTCATCCTGCTCATGCGCTTCAGGCCCGAGGGCCTCGTCGCCAACCGGCGCAACAAGCTGGAGTTCCACGAAGATGCCGTAGCGCCCGCAGTCCTCGGCAAGACAGGGGCCTGACCACCATGACCACCGACACCACCACACGCGGCGAAACCGTCCTCGACGCACGCGGGGTCACGATGCGCTTCGGCGGCCTCACCGCCGTCCGTGACGTCAACCTCACCGTCAACAGCGGCGAGATCGTCGGCCTCATCGGCCCCAACGGCGCCGGCAAGACGACCTTCTTCAACTGCCTGACCGGTCTCTACGTCCCCACCGAGGGCGAAGTCCGTTACAAGGGCACCGTCCTGCCGCCGAAGTCCTTCAAGGTCACCGCGGCCGGCATCGCCCGCACGTTCCAGAACATCCGTCTGTTCGCCAACATGACGGTCCTGGAGAACGTGCTCGTCGGCCGGCACTCCCGCACCAAGGAAGGCTTCTGGTCCGCCGTCCTGCGCGGCCCCGGCTTCCACCGCGCCGAAAAGGCCTCCCGCGAACGCGCCATGGAACTCCTGGAGTTCGTCGGCCTGGACGCCAAGGCCGAGCACCTCGCCCGCAACCTCCCGTACGGCGAGCAGCGCAAGCTGGAGATCGCGCGCGCCCTCGCCAGCGAGCCCGGCCTGCTCCTCCTCGACGAGCCCACCGCCGGCATGAACCCGCAGGAGACGCGGACCACCGAGGAACTCGTCTTCGCCATCCGTGACAAGGGCATCGCCGTCCTCGTCATCGAGCACGACATGCGGTTCATCTTCAACCTCTGCGACCGCGTGGCCGTCCTCGTGCAGGGCGAGAAGCTCATCGAGGGCGACAGCACCACCGTCCAGGGCGACGAACGCGTCATCGCCGCCTACCTCGGCGAACCGTTCGAGGACGCCCCCGGCGACGAGGAGGTCGCCGAGGTCGAGGCCGCCGAGGCCCAGGCCGCGGCCACGGCGGACACCACGCCCGGCCAGGACAACGCCGGCAAGGAGAACGACCGATGACCGCACTGCTCGAAGTCGAGGACCTGCGGGTCGCCTACGGCAAGATCGAAGCCGTCAAGGGCATCTCCTTCAAGGTCGAGGCCGGTGAAGTCGTCACCCTCATCGGCACCAACGGCGCCGGCAAGACGACGACCCTGCGCACCCTTTCCGGCCTCCTCAAGCCCGTCGGCGGCCAGATCAAGTTCAACGGCAAGTCGCTGAAGAAGATCCCCGCCCACCAGGTGGTGCAGCTGGGCCTCGCCCACTCGCCCGAGGGGCGGCACATCTTCCCCCGCATGACCATCGAGGACAACCTGCGCCTCGGCGCGTTCCTGCGCAACGACAAGCCGGCCATCGAGAAGGACATCCAGCGCGCCTACGACCTCTTCCCCATCCTCGGGGAACGCAGGAAGCAGGCCGCGGGCACCCTCTCCGGCGGCGAACAGCAGATGCTCGCCATGGGCAGGGCCCTCATGTCCCAGCCCCGGCTGCTCATGCTCGACGAGCCCTCCATGGGTCTCTCCCCGATCATGATGCAGAAGATCATGGCGACCATCGCCGAGCTGAAGTCCCAGGGCACGACCATCCTGCTGGTCGAGCAGAACGCCCAGGCCGCGCTCTCGCTCGCGGACCACGGCCACGTCATGGAGATCGGCAAGATCGTCCTGTCCGGCACCGGCCGGAACCTGCTCACCGACGAGTCGGTCCGCAAGGCCTACCTCGGCGAGGACTGACCGCGCCACACGCAGCGAGGCCCGCGTCCCGGAAGTCGGGACGCGGGCCTCGCCGTGTGTGCGTCAGGCCTTCTTGGCCTTCTTCTCCTCGCTGTCCGCGATGACCGCCTCCGCGACCTGCTGCATCGACATCCGGCGGTCCATCGACGTCTTCTGGATCCACCGGAACGCGGCCGGCTCCGTCAGGCCGTACTCCGTCTGCAGGACCGACTTCGCCCGGTCGACCAGCTTCCGCGTCTCCAGCCGCAGGGTCAGGTCGGCGACCTCCTGCTCCAGCTGCCTCAGCTCCGTGAACCGGGAGACCGCCATCTCGATCGCCGGCACCACGTCGGTCTTGCTGAACGGCTTCACCAGATACGCCATCGCGCCCGCGTCGCGGGCCCGCTCGACAAGGTCGCGCTGCGAGAACGCGGTCAGCATCAGGACCGGCGCGATGGACTCCTCGGCGATCTTCTCGGCCGCGGAAATACCGTCCATCTTCGGCATCTTCACATCGAGGATCACCAGGTCCGGCCGGTGCTCCCGGGCCAGCTCGACCGCGCGCTCACCGTCTCCGGCCTCACCGACGACGGTGTACCCCTCCTCCTCCAGCATCTCCTTGAGATCCAGCCGGATCAGGGCCTCGTCCTCGGCGATGACGACACGGGTCGTCAGCGGAGGCACGTGAGACTTGTCGTCGTCGGGCGCGTCTACGGGCTGGGGCGACTCGGGCGCGGTCACGGGGGCTCCTTGGTACGGGCCGGGCAGATGATGCTGCCTATGAAGCCTACCTAGCGGCGGGGACCTGCGGTGACCCGGTACACTTTCGGGCAGGCCTACAACCTGCCCGGTTGGAGGAACTGGTCAGACTCGCGGTGCTCAAACCACCGTGCCTTAGGGCATGTGGGTTCGAATCCCACACCGGGCACAGCAGGCAGCGAAAAGCGGAGAATCACGTGCGCGTGATTCTCCGCTTTTTTGCTGCCCGCCCTCACGGTCAGTGACACAGAGGGGCCGCGAGCGCTGACCCCGCCGGCCCCTACCGCTTCGGCCCCTACCGCTTCGGGCTGTCGTCCTCGCCGATGTGGTGGACGCGGACCATGTTCGTCGAGCCGGACACGCCGGGAGGCGAGCCCGCGGTGATGACGACGACGTCGCCCTCGCGGCAGCGGCCGTACTTGAGGAGCAGTTCGTCCACCTGGTCGACCATCGCGTCGGTGGAGTCGACGTGCGGGCCGAGGAAGGTCTCCACGCCCCAGGTGAGGCTGAGCTGGGAGCGGGTGGCCTGTTCGGGGGTGAAGGCGAGGAGGGGGATCGGGGAGCGGTAGCGGGAGAGGCGGCGGGCGGTGTCGCCGGACTGGGTGAAGGCGACGAGGAACCGGGCGCCGAGGAAGTCGCCCATCTCGGCCGCCGCGCGGGCGACCGCGCCGCCCTGGGTGCGGGGCTTGTTGCGGTCGGTCAGGGGCGGCAGGCCCTTGGCGAGGATGTCCTCCTCGGCCGCTTCGACGATCTTCGCCATCGTCCGCACGGTCTCGATGGGGTACTTGCCGACGCTGGTCTCACCGGAGAGCATCACCGCGTCCGTGCCGTCGATGACGGCGTTGGCGACGTCCGAGGCCTCGGCGCGGGTCGGGCGGGAGTTGTCGATCATGGAGTCGAGCATCTGGGTGGCGACGATGACCGGCTTGGCGTTGCGCTTGGCGAGCTTGATGGCCCGCTTCTGGACGATCGGGACCTGCTCCAGCGGCATCTCCACACCGAGGTCGCCGCGGGCGACCATGATGCCGTCGAAGTTGGCGACGATGTCGTCGATCGCGTCGACGGCCTGTGGCTTCTCCACCTTGGCGATCACGGGGAGGCGGCGGCCCTCCTCGTCCATGATGCGGTGGACGTCCTCGACGTCCTTGCCGGAGCGGACGAAGGAGAGGGCGATCACGTCGCAGCCGGTGCGCAGCGCCCAGCGCAGGTCGTCCTCGTCCTTCTCGGAGAGGGCGGGTACGGAGACGGCGACGCCGGGGAGGTTGAGGCCCTTGTGGTCGGAGATGATGCCGCCTTCGACGACACGGGTGCGGACCCGGGGGCCGTCGACGCCGGTGACTTCGAGGCAGACCTTGCCGTCGTCGACGAGGATGCGCTCCCCGGGGGTGACGTCGGCGGCAAGGCCCGCGTAGGTGGTGCCGCAGGCGTGGCGGTCGCCTTCGGCACCTTCTTCGACAGTGATGGTGAAGGTGTCACCGCGTTCAAGGAGTACGGGGCCTTCGGTGAAGCGGCCGAGACGGATCTTCGGGCCCTGAAGATCGGCGAGGATCCCTACGCTGCGGCCGGTTTCGTCGGCCGCCTTGCGCACGCGCTGGTAACGCTCCTCGTGTTCGGCGTGGATGCCGTGACTGAGGTTGAGTCGGGCGACGTCCATTCCGGCATCGACCAGTGCCTTGATCTGGTCGTACGAGTCGGTGGCGGGGCCCAGAGTACAGACGATCTTTGCTCGGCGCATGGTTCGAGCCTAGGGCTTACCGGTGGGTAGAGAATTGGGGCTACGTGACTACTCAACAACCGTTGAGTAAAGGGTTGTTGACAAGTGTTGAATTGTGCGACGGCTCGCTCCTATGAGCGATGTTTTTCGGGCATCCGTTCTGCGTACGCGCATTTCCCGGGGCGGGGGTGGCGGTCGCCGGTGCGGCGGTGTTCTAGAACGGCTGCCGGGTCTGCCTCGCCTAATGGGTCTGACAGGTCTGACCGATCCGGTTGATCTGCCGTGTCCGTGGCACCCGGGCGGCGGCCTCCTGAAGTCCGAAGGTGGTGAAGGCCGTTCGGGTGGCGGGCGGGTAGGGCTCCTTGCCGGTGACGGAGTTGAGGATGGTGGCGCTGCGCCAGGCGGCGAGGCCGAGGTCGGGGGCGCCGACGCCGTGGGTGTGGAGTTCGGCGTTCTGGACGTAGACCGAGCCGGTGACGGACGCGTCGAGGTCGAGGCGGAACTCCTCGTCGATGCGCGGGCGTTCGCTGCGGTCGCGGCGCAGGTGGGGGTCGAGTCCGGCGAGGATGCGGTCCAGGGGGCGTTCGCGGTAGCCGGTGGCCAGGACGACGGCGTCGGTGGTGAGGCGGGAGCGGTCGCCCTGCTGGAGGTGTTCCAGGTGGAGTTCGATCTTCGTGTTGGCGATGCGGCCGGCGGTGCGGACACGGACGCCGGGGGTGAGGACGGTGTCGGGCCAGCCGCCGTCGAGGGTGCGCCGGTACAGCTCGTCGTGGATGGCGGCGAGGGTGCCGGCGTCGATGCCCTTGTGGAGCTGCCACTGGGCGGCGACGAGGCGGTCGCGTACGGGTTCGTCCAGGGCGTGGAAGTAGCGGGTGTAGTCGGGGGTGAAGTGTTCGAGGCCGAGTTTGGAGTACTCCATCGGCGCGAACGCCTCGGTGCGGCCGATCCAGTGGAGCTGTTCACGGCCGGGCGGTCGGTGGCGCAGCAGGTCGAGGAAGACCTCGGCGCCGGACTGTCCCGAGCCGACGACGGTGACGTGTCCGGCGGCGAGGACGGTGTCGCGGTGGTCGAGGTAGTCGGCGGCGTGCAGGACAGGTACGCCGGGGGCGTCGGCGAGGGGTTTGAGGGGCTCGGGGACGTGGGGGGCGGTGCCGACGCCGAGGACGATGTCGCGGGTGTAGGTGCGGCCCAGCGCCTCGGCCTCGCCGTCGGTGTCGAGCTGGGTGAAGTCGACCTCGAACACGTCGCGTTCGGGGTTCCAGCGGACGGCGTCGACCTGGTGCCGGAAGTGCAGTCCGGGAAGCTGCTGGGAGACCCAGCGGCAGTAGGCGTCGTACTCCGCGCGCTGGATGTGGAAGCGCTCGGCGAAGTAGAAGGGGAAGAGCCGTTCGCGGGTGCGGAGGTAGTTGAGGAAGCTCCAGGGGCTGGTGGGGTCGGCGAGGGTCACCAGGTCGGCGAGGAAGGGGACTTGGAGGGTGGCGCCGTCGATGAGCAGGCCGGGGTGCCAGTCGAAGCCGGGGCGTTGTTCGTAGAAGACGGCGTCGAGTTCGGCGAGGGGGTGGGCAAGGGCGGCCAGGGAGAGGTTGCAGGGGCCGATGCCGATGCCGACGAGGTCGCGCGGGGAGTCGGGCTCGTGGCGTGGGGGGAGGTTCATCCGGGGGTGTTTCCTTCGACGAGTTTCAGGAGGTGGGCCAGGTCGGACGGCCGGGTGTGGGGGTTGAGGACGGTGACCTTGAGCCAGAGCCTGCCGTCGAGGCGGGCCCGGCCGAGGACGGCTCGTCCCTCGTGCAGGAGCCGGCGGCGTACGGCGTCCACGGCGTCGTCGGTCGCACCGGTGGGCCGGAACAGGACGGTGCTGATGGTGGGCCGGTCGTGGAGCTCGAAGGCGTCACTGCCCTGGACGAGGGCGGCGAACTCGTGTGCGCGGGCGCAGACCTGGTCGACCAGGTCGCCGAGGCCGGTGCGGCCGAGGGTCTTGAGGGTGACGGCGATCTTGAGGATGTCGGGCCGGCGGGTGGTGCGCGGGGAGCGGTCGAGCAGGTCGGGGAAGCCCGCTTCGGTGTCGTCGTCGGCGTTCAGATAGTCGGCGCGCTGGTGGAGGGCGGCGAGCTCGTGGGGGCGGGCGACGGCGAGGAGGCCGGCGGCGACCGGTTGCCAGCCGAGTTTGTGCAGGTCGAGGGTGACGGTGTGGGCGGCGTCGAGGCCGGCGAGCTGGGCGCGGTGCCGGTCGCTGAAGAGGAGACCTCCCCCGTAGGCGGCGTCGATGTGCAGGCGGGCGCCGTGGGCTGTGCACAGGTCGGCGATCTCGGGGAGCGGGTCGATGAGCCCGGCGTCGGTGGTGCCCGCGGTCGCGGCGACCAGCACCGGGCCGGGGAGTGCGGCCAGCGTCCGGTCGAGGGCGGCGGGGTCGAGGGTGCCGTTCGGGGCGGGGACGACGACGGGGTCGGGCAGGCCGAGGAGCCAGGCGGCACGGGGCAGGGAGTGGTGGGCGTTCGCTCCGCAGACGAGCCGGACGTCGTTTCCGCGTGCTCCGCGGGCTTCGTCGGCTCCGCCGGCTTCCTCGGCTCCGTCGGCTGCGTGGGCTTCGTCGGCTGCATGCGCTTCGCGGGCGCCGAGGGCTTCGCGGGCGAGGAGCAGGGCGAGTTGGTTGGACTCGGTGCCGCCGGTGGTGACCAGGGCGTCGGCCAGGCCGGTGAGCCGGGCGAGGGCGCGGGTGACCTCGGCTTCCAGGGCGGAGGCGGCGGGGGCCTGGTCCCAGGAGTCCAGAGAGGGGTTGAGGGCGCTGACGGCGAGGTCGGCGGCGGTGGCGACGGCGAGCGGCGGGCAGTGCAGGTGGGCCGCGCACAGGGGGGTGGCGGGGTCGGCGGCGCCCGCGGCGAGGGTGTGCACGAGGGTGCGCAGGGCGTCGGGGTCGCCCTCGTCGGGCAGGGCGTCCCCGAGGGCGGCCGCCACACGCGCGGCGACGGCCTGCGGGCCGCCGGCCGGCAGGGGTCCGCCGCGGGCTCGCGCGCCGCTGTCCAGCGCGTCGAGGACGGTGGCCAGCAGAGGGCGCAGGGCGTCGGTGCCGTCGGGGCCGGAGGCGAGGGGTGGCGGCGTGCGCATGGGCTACTCCTCGCGGGGCTTTTGCCGGGGATTCTGACTGCTGTCTTCCAGCTTGTACGGGAAGAGGGCCCTGTGTCCGGAAAGCCCAACGATCGGAACCCGAAAGTGGGTACTGCCGTACGGGGAAAACACGTTGGAACGCGGTCCCCCTCGGGCATGCGAACGGCCGGCCTCCGGCACCCGGGGGTGCAGGAGACCGGCCGTGGGCCGGTGGGCCGGGGTTACTCGCCGCGGACGCGCAACGCGCGGGCCAGGTCGTCGAGTTCGTCGACCAGTTTGCGGCGGAGGGCGACGACCGGCTCGGCGTCGCGCAGGCAGGCCTCGCCGAGGGCGAGGTTCTCGGCGTCGACGGCGTGGTGCGGGAAGGCCCACTTGCCGGCGGCGACGGCGATGGCGGGGCCGCGGCGGGCGGCGACGGCGACGACGTCCTGGTAGAAGCGCGGCACGTACTCCCGGACCAGGTCGGCCTGTTCGGGCTGCCAGAAGCCCTGGGCGGTGGCCGTGAAGAGGTAGTTCGAGAGGTCGTCGCCGGCGAACATCGCCTCCCAGGCCGCACGCTTGGCCTCGGGGTCCGGCAGGGCGGCGCGGCAGCGGGCGGCGCCCTCCTGTCCGGTGGCGGACGGGTCGCGCTCCAGCTCGGCGGCGATCGCGGCCTCGTCGGTGGCGCCGAGCACGGCGAGCCTGCCGAGGACGCGCCAGCGCAGCTCGGGGTCGAGTTCCGGGCCGCCGGGCACCGTGCCGTCGGCGAGCCAGGCGGCGATGGTGTCGGGGTGGGCGGCGACGTCGATGAAGTGCCGTACGGCGACCAGGCGCAGGCCGGGGTTGTCGCCGTCCTCGGTGCGGCGCAGCAGGTCGCGGCAGAGGGAGCCGAGGGTGGCGAGGGCGGCGGGGCGGTCCTCGGGCCTGGTGTAGCGGTCGGCCACGTGGGCGGAGGCGAAGGCGAGGACGCCCTGGACGAGGGCCAGGTCGGTCTCCAGGGGGAGGTGGGCGCGGGCCGTCTCCAGGTAGGCGGCGGGCGCCAGTTCGCCGTCGCGGACGGCGTCCCTGAGGGCGTTCCAGACGACCGCGCGGGTGAGCGGGTCGGGGAGTCCGGACAGGCCGGCGCGGATCGCGTCGAAGGACTCGGTGTCGAAGCGGATCTTGGCGTAGGTCAGGTCGCCGTCGTTGAGCAGGACGAGTGCGGGGCGCTTGCCGAGGGGCTGGGGGGCGTCCTGCGGGACGTCGAGGTCGACGCGTTCACGCAGGGTGAGCCGGCCCTCGTCGGCCAGGTCACGGTCGTAGAGGCCGACGGTGACGCGGTGCGGGCGGCTGCCCGCGCGCTCGACGGTGAGGGTGCGCTCGCCGTCGGCGGAGCCGATCACCGGGGTGAGGGTGTCGACGCCGGTGGTGCGCAGCCAGGCGTCGGCCCAGCCGGGCACGTCGCGTGCGGTGGCGGCGGCGAGGGAGTCGATGAAGTCGGCGAGGGCGGCGTTGGCGAAGCGGTGCCGCTTGAAGTGGATGTTGATGCCGGCGAGGAAGTCCTTCTCGCCGAGCCAGGCGACGAGTTGGCGCAGGGCGGAGGCGCCCTTGGCGTAGGAGATGCCGTCGAAGTTGAGCAGGGCGGAGGCGGTGTCGTCGACGGCTTCGGGGGCGACGGGGTGGGTGGAGGGGCGCTGGTCGGCGTCGTAGCCCCAGGCCTTGCGGGTGACGCCGAACTCGACCCAGGGTTCGGTGAAGCGGGTGGCTTCGAGGGTGGTCTGGTAGCCCATGTACTCGGCGAAGGACTCGTTGAGCCAGATGTCGTCCCACCACGTGAGGGTGACGAGGTCGCCGAACCACATGTGGGCCATCTCGTGGGCGATGACCATGGCACGGGTCTGCCGCTCGGTGTCGGTGACGGCGGAGCGGAAGACGAAGTCGTCACGGAAGGTGACCAGGCCCGGGTTCTCCATGGCGCCGGCGTTGAACTCGGGGACGAACGCCTGGTCGTAGGAGTCGAAGGGGTAGGGCTCCTCGAACTTCTCGTGGTAGCGGTCGAAGCACGCGCGCGTGACGTCGAGGATCTCCTCGGCGTCGGCGTCGAGGTGGGGGGCGAGGGAGCGGCGGCAGTGGATGCCGAAGGGCAGGCCGCGGTGCTCGGTGCGCACGGAGTGGAAGGGGCCGGCGGCGACGGCGACGAGGTAGGTGGAGATCAGCGGGGTCGTGGCGGCCCGCCAGCGGCCCTGGCCGAGGTGTTCGGTGACGCCGTTGGCGAGGACGGTCCAGCCTTCGGGGGCGGTGACGGTGAGGTCGAAGACGGCCTTGAGGTCGGGCTGGTCGAAGGCGGCGAAGACGCGCTGGACGTCGTCCATGAACATCTGCGTGTAGACGTAGGTCTCGCCGTCGGAGGGGTCGGTGAAGCGGTGCATGCCCTCGCCGGTGCGCGAGTAGGTCATGGTCGCGTCGACGTGGAGTTCGTGCTCGCCGGCGGTGAGGTTCTTCAGCGGCAGCCGGCTCTCGTGCAGGGTCTCGGGGTCGAGGGGCTGTCCGTCGAGCGTGACGGCGCGCAGCTCGGCGGGCTTCAGTTCGACGAACGTGTCCCCGTCGGACCGTGCCGTGAAGCGGATCACGGTGCGGGAGCCGAAGGTCTCGTCCCCGGTGGTGAGGTCGAGTTCGACGGTGTAGCGGTGGACGTCGAGGAACTGTGCTCGGAGCTGCGCTTCGTCGCGCGTCAGTACGGACATGCAGGCCATGCTGCCCGATGGCACGGACAGCGCACAGGGGCGGGGCGGAATGCGGTTTATATCCACCCCGGCCCGCCCACTGCCCGCCGTCCTTGGCTGCCGTCTCTGCCTGCCGTCCCTGCCCGCCGTCCCTGGCTGCCGCCTCTGCCCGCCGGGCTACCGCCTGCTGTCGGTACGGGTCAGTCGGTCGGTGCGGGCCGTCCGTTGGCGGTGTCCTCGGCGATGCGCTCGTGGTGCCGGATCACCTCGGCGACGATGAAGTTCAGGAACTTCTCGGCGAAGGCGGGGTCGAGCCGGGCGTTCTCGGCGAGGCTGCGCAGGCGGGCGATCTGGCGGGCCTCGCGGGCCGGGTCGGCGGGCGGGAGCCGGTGCACCGCCTTGAGCCGGCCGACCTGCTGGGTGGCCTTGAACCGCTCGGCCAGCATGTGGACGACGGCCGCGTCGATGTTATCGATGCTCTCGCGCAGCCGCTCCAACTCCTGGCGGACCGCGGGGTCGACGTCACCGGTACCGGTGTTGCTGATGGTCATGGCCGTCCACCCTAAGGGGCACGGCGCTTCCTCTCACGGGCTGTTCGCCATGTGGTCAGCCGTCGATCGTGGGCGGGTCGTCGGGGTCCGGGATCCGGTCGCTCCAGCCGCCGGGCACGGTGCGGCCCTGCTGGGCGCGGAAGCGGACCGGGGCGAGGCCGACACGGCGGGTGAACAGGCGGGAGAAGTAGGCGGGGTCGTCGTAGCCGACGCGGCGGGCGACGGACGCGACGGGCAGTTCGGTGGCGGCGAGGAGTTCCTTGGCGCGGCCGAGGCGGATGCCGAGGAGGTAGTCCTTGGGGCTGCATCCGGCGGCGCGGCGGACGGCGCCGCGCAGTGCGGCGGGGGTCATGCCGTGCACGCGCGCGTGGTCGGCGACGCTCATGGGCTTGCAGGCGTCCCGGGCGAGGGCCTCCAGGACCTGGTCGCCGTCGGGGGCGACGTCGGCGCGGGCGCGGCGCAGCGAGACGAGGAGTTCGTGGACGGCGGCGCCGGTCTCGACGTCGAGCAGGGGGTTGCCGCGGCGGGCGGCGCGCACGACGCGGGCGACGACGGCGCGGGGTGCGGAGGCGTCGGAGAGCGGGACGACGGGCCGGTCGGGCTCGATGTAGCCGAGTTCGGTGTAGGTCGCGGCGGCGGGGCCCGTGAAGTCGACGAAGCCCTCGTCCCAGCCGGTGTCCGGGTCGGGCCCGTAGTGGTGCGGGACGCCGGGGGTGAGCCACAGCAGGGCGGGGGCGGTGACGGTGGTGCGGCGGCCGTCGGCGCCCCGGTACCAGCCGCTCCCGGTGCTGATCACGACGGCCACGTGGTGGTCGAGGGTGCGCGGGCCGACCGTGGGCAGGGCGCCGTACTGGAGGCCGACGCCGAGGCAGACCAGGCCGAGGCGGTGGTGGGCGGGGCCGGGGCTGAAGAACCGCATCCAGGTGTGGTACATCGGTGCTCCTCCCGGGGTCGGCGGCGGCTGAGGCCTGTGCGAGCTGCGGCTTCTCGTGAGAACGCTCGTGAGAACGGCATCTTCTCGTGCGAGCCGCACCTTCTCGTGAGAGCCGCGTTTTTGTCCAAGCAGCGCCGATCTTCGTCCATGGCGCCGGTCGTCGCCAGGGGGCGAGGCTTGCGGTCATGAGCGAGTTCACGGTGGGGGAATCCGACTTCCTGCTGGACGGGCGGCCGGTGCGGCTGCTGTCCGGGGCCTTCCACTACTTCCGGGTGCACGAGGCGCAGTGGGGTCATCGGCTGGCGATGCTGCGGGCGATGGGCCTCAACTGCGTGGAGACGTACGTCCCGTGGAACCTGCACGAGCCGCGCGCGGGGGTGGTGCGGGACGTGGAGGCGGTCGGCCGCTTCCTGGACGCGGTCCGTGCGGCCGGGATGTGGGCGATCGTGCGGCCGGGGCCGTACATCTGCGCGGAGTGGGAGAACGGCGGTCTGCCGCACTGGGTGACCGCCGGGGCGGGTACGCGCGTGCGTACCGGCGACGAGCGCTTCCTCGCCCCCGTGCGCGCGTGGTTCCACCGTCTGATGCCCGAGATCGTCTCCCGGCAGGCCGACCGGGGCGGTCCGGTGATCATGGTGCAGGTCGAGAACGAGTACGGCAGTCACGGCTCGGACGCGGACTACCTGGAGCGGCTGGCCCGGCTGCTGCGTGCCACGGGTGTCACGGTCCCGCTGTTCACCTCGGACGGTCCCGAGGACCACATGCTCACCGGTGGTTCGCTGCCCGGGGTGCTCGCCACGGTGAACTTCGGCTCCCACGCGCGCGAGGCCTTCGAGTCGCTGCGCCGTCATCGCCCCGCGGGTCCGCTGATGTGCATGGAGTTCTGGTGCGGCTGGTTCGACCATTGGGGCGGAAAGCACGCCGTACGGGATCCCGGGGAGGCGGCGCGGGTGCTGCGGGAGATCCTGGAGTGCGGGGCGTCGGTGAACCTGTACATGGCGCACGGGGGCACGAGTTTCGGGGGCTGGGCGGGCGCGAACCGGGGTGGTGAGCTGCACGAGGGTCCGCTGGAGCCGGATGTGACCTCCTACGACTACGACGCGCCGGTGGACGAGTACGGCCGCCCGACCCGGAAGTTCTGGAGCTTTCGTGAGGTGCTCGCCGCGTACCACCCGGATCCGCTGCCCGAACCGCCGCCCGCGCCCGCCGCGTTGGACTCCCCGGCCGACGTGGCCCTGACCGGATGGGCGCCGCTGGACGATGTGCTGGAGGCGCTCGGCGGCCCGGAGACCGTCACGGCGACGCCGCCCGCCTTCGAGGACCTGGGCGTCGCCCGGGGCGTCGTCCGCTACGAGGTGGGGGTGCCGGGGCCGCGCCGGCCGTATCCGCTGAGCGTGCGCGGGCTGCGGGATCTCGCCGTGGTGTACGTCGACGGGGAGCGGGCCGGGGTGCTCACGGAGGAGGAGCCGGGCCTCGGGGAGCCGGTGGCGGGGCCCGCGCGGGTGGAGCTGTGGGTGGAGTCCCTGGGGCGGGTCAACTACGGGCCGCGGACCGGCGAGGCGAAGGGCATCACGGGGGGTGTCCTGCACGAGCGGCAGTATCTGCACGGGGTACGCGCGCGCGGCCTCGACCTGGACGCGTTCGGCGACGGTGTGGGTCCGGTGCCCTTCGGGGCTCTCCCCCCGGGCGGCGCGCCGGGGCTGTACCGGGGCACCGTCACGGTGCGCCGGGCCGGGGACGCGCGGCTCGAACTGCCGGGGCGGACCCGGGGCTTCGTGTGGATCAACGGCTTCGGTCTGGGCCGCTACTGGTCCGTGGGGCCGCAGGAGTCCCTGTACGTGCCGGGTCCCGTGCTGCGGGAGGGCGAGAACGAGGTGTGGGTGCTGGAACTGCAGGAGACCGCCCCCAGGGCGCCCGCGCCACGCCTGCTCGGCCCGCCGTGATCCCACGCGTGGCGCTTCCCACGTAGGCGGCGCTCCCCCGCAGCCGGCGTCTCCCCCGTGGGCGGCGCCTGCCCCACCGCTGGCGCCTTTCCCGGGCACGCCGGGGCAGTCATACAGTGAAGGGAAAGGCATTTCCCTGCGTCTTCGGGGGTACGGGCGTGGCGAACGGCGGACCGGTCGAGCACGGCTTTCCGCACCTGGACACGGTGCGGGCCGCCGTCACCGCGCTGTACCGGCGGCTGTCGTACGACACCGTCCAGACCTTCTCGACCAGTGTGGCCCCGGTGGACGTGGCCTTCTGCGACACGGACGACCTCCATCTGGGGGCGCAGCGCGTGGCCCGCGAGATCGTGCGGCACTTCCGGCTGCCGGACGCCCGGCTGATCGTCGGGTTCCGGGAGATGACACACGCGGCGAACGTCGAACTGACGGCGGGCCCCGAGTACTTCGTCGAGCTGAACGACCGTTTCCGCACCCATCGCAGGGACATCGGCGCGGCGCTGGCGCACGAGGTGACCCACGTGTATCTGCACCGCCTCGGTCTCGCCTTCCCCACGACGGCGGAGAACGAGATCCTCACGGACACGGTGACGACGTATCTCGGCGCGGGCTGGCTGCTGCTGGACGCCTACCGTGAGGACGGTGTCTCCTCGCAGAAGCTCGGGTATCTGACCCCGGAGGAGTTCGGGTACGTCCTGGCCAAGCGGTCGCTGCTGTTCCACGAGGATCCCTCCGTGTGGTTCACCAGCGCCCAGGCCTGGACGGCGTACACGAAGGGCATGGAGCGCGCCCGCCGGGACGAGCGGCAGCCCCCGCTCACGGCCGCCGGCTGGGCGGGCCGGCGCCGCTACGCCCACGACCGGCGCCACGCGCCCGGCATCGCCCCGGCCGCGCCCTACTCCTTCACCTCCGACACGGGCGGCCGGCTGCGCGTGAGCTTCCCCTGCCCCACCTGCCACCAGCGCATCCGTGTCCCGGTCCGGGGCCGGGTCCGGGCCCGCTGCGGGCTGTGCCGCACCGTCCTGGAGTGCGACACGTAGCCGTGCCCGCGTCACGTCATGCGTGGACGGCGAGCCCGTCCAGCACCATCGACAGGTACTGGCGGGCAATCTCCTCCGGGCTGTGCTGTCCGCCGGGCCGGTACCAGGAGGCGGCGACCCACACGGTGTCGCGGACGAAGCGGTAGGCGAGCCGGAGGTCGAGGTCGGCGCGGAACGCCCCGTCGGCGACGCCGCGTTCCAGCGTGGACAGCCACGCCTTCTCGAACCGGCGCTGGGACTCGGCGAGGAACGCGAACCGGTCCTGTGCGACGAGTTGCCTGCTCTCCTTCTGGTAGATGGCGACGGCGGCGCGGTGCCGGTCGATCTCCCGGAAGGACTCGGTGACGAGGGCCTCCAGCGTCTCGCGGGGCCCGAGGCCGGCGGCCAGGACGGTGTCGTAGCCCTGCCACAGCTCGTCGAGGAAGGTGCGCAGGATCTCCTCCAGCATCGACTCCTTGGAGTCGAAGTGGTAGTAGAGGCTGCCCGCGAGCATCCCGGCGTGGTCCGCGATCTTGCGGACGGTGGTGGCGTTGTAGCCCTGCTCGGCGAACACCTCGGCGGCGGTACCGAGGAGTTCGCGGCGGCGTTCGGTTGCTCCGGTCACCTGGGGCTTCTTCTTGGTCGGCACGGACCCATTGTGTCCCCGCGGGGCGGACGCGCCGGCAGCGGCGGCCCCCGCGGGCACGCTCACGCCGGCCGTACGACGCCGGCGGCGCGTGCGGCCGCGAGCCAGTGGGGGAACTCGCCGACGAGACGGTCGTACAGCTCCGCGTCCGAGACGCGCCGCGGGTCCTGTCCGGCGTGGAAGAAACCGGCGTTGTCCACGAGCCGCTTGCCGGGGACCGGGAGTTCGTCCAGTTTCCGCAGGAACTCGAACTGCCGGCTGCCCGGGTCGCCGAAGCCGACGAACTGCCAGAACAGCGGGAGCCGGGACGCCTTGCACAGATAGCGTTCGGCGGCGAGCTTGTTGATCGGGCCGCCGTCGGTCTGGAAGACGACGAGGGCGGGGGCGGTGGCGCCGCTGTCGAGGTAGTGGTCGATGACGGCGTCCATGGCCAGGTGGTAGCTGGTCCTGCCCATGTGCCCGAGCCCGGCGGCGATCCGCTCGATGCGGCCCTCGTGGCCGGTGAGGGCGATGTCGGTGACCGCGTCGATGTCCGTGGAGAAGAACACGACCGGTACCCGGCCGTCGTCGTCCAGGTGTGCGGACAGGCCGAGCACCCGGTCGGCGAGCGCCTGCACGCTGCCGTCCTTGTAGTACGGCTTCATCGAGCCGGAGTGATCGACGACCAGGTAGACGGCGGCCCGCAGGTCGTCCAGGCCGTGTTTGGTGAGCGACACCCCGGCCGCCTGGTAGGCGCCCACGAGAGCGGGCGCGCTCTCCTCCACCTTGCGCAGACTGATCGCGGCCATGGTCCCCCCTCGGCGTGTGGCACGGCGAGCCTACGTGATCGCGGACCCGCGCTCGCTCGCGCCATTCGGGTTCGCTACCCGTACATGACGGGCCCGCTGGTCCCTTGAGGCCCACGGCGGCAAAGGCCGGACGCAGGACGGCGCCTGCCCGGTGTCCAGGTCGGGGACAGGTCGGGCAGGCGCCAGGGTGTTCCGTACCTCGTTGTACGGGACGTTCGGTGAGACCTTGTCAGGTCTCGGGGGCCGTCAGACCGCGAGGGCGCGGTCGGTCGGGCGGATCGGGGCCGGCAGGTCGCTGGCTCCGGTCAGGTGGCGGTCGACGCCGCGGGCGGCCGAGCGGCCCTCCGCGATCGCCCACACGATGAGGGACTGGCCGCGGCCGGCGTCACCGGCGACGAACACGCCGGGCACGTTGGTCTGGAAGTCGGCGTCGCGGGCGATGTTGCCGCGCTCGTCCAGGTCCAGGCCGAACTGCTCGACCATGCCGTTCTCGCGGTCGGTGCCGGTGAAGCCCATGGCGAGGGTGACCAGCTGGGCGGGGATCCTGCGCTCCGTGCCCGGCTTGGAGGTCAGCCTGCCGTCGACGAACTCGACCTCGGCGAGGTGCAGCCACTGCACGTTGCCGTCCTCGTCGCCCTCGAAGTGGGTGGTGGAGGCGGAGTAGATCCGCTCGCCGCCCTCCTCGTGGGCCGAGGTGACCTTGTAGAGGATCGGGAAGGTCGGCCAGGGCTGGCTGGCCGAGTGCCGCTCGTCGTTCGGGCGGGGCATGATCTCCAGCTGGGTGACGGAGGCAGCGCCCTGGCGGTGGGCGGTGCCCACGCAGTCCGCGCCGGTGTCACCGCCGCCGATGACGACGACGTGCCTGCCCTCGGCCGACAGCGGCGTGGTGACGTAGTCGCCCTCCTGGACCTTGTTGGCCAGCGGCAGGTACTCCATCGCCTGGTGGATGCCGTTCAGCTCCCGCCCGGGGACGGGCAGATCGCGGGCGGTGGTGGCGCCGACGGCGAGGACGACGGCGTCGTAGCGCTTCTTCAGGTCCGTGGCCTTGATGTCGCGGCCGACCTCGACGCCGGTGCGGAAGCGGGTGCCCTCCGCGCGCATCTGCTCGATGCGGCGGTTGATGTGCCGCTTCTCCATCTTGAACTCGGGGATGCCGTAGCGCAGGAGGCCGCCGACGCGGTCCGCGCGCTCGTAGACGGCGACGGTGTGGCCGGCCCGGGTCAGCTGCTGGGCGGCGGCGAGACCCGCCGGGCCCGAGCCGATGACCGCGACCGTCTTGCCCGAGAGGCGCTCGGGGATCTGCGGGGCGACGTCCCCGGTCTCCCACGCCTTGTCGATGATCGAGACCTCGACGTTCTTGATGGTGACCGGCTGCTGGTTGATGCCGAGCACGCACGCCGACTCGCAGGGGGCCGGGCAGAGGCGACCGGTGAACTCCGGGAAGTTGTTGGTCGCGTGCAGGCGCTCCTGGGCGGCCGCCCAGTCCTCGCGGTAGGCGTAGTCGTTCCACTCGGGGATCAGGTTCCCGAGCGGGCAGCCGTTGTGGCAGAACGGGATGCCGCAGTCCATGCAGCGGCTGGCCTGCTTGCTGATGATGGGCAGCAGGGAGCCGGGGACGTAGACCTCGTTCCAGTCCCGCACGCGCTCGGCGACGGGACGGGACGTGGCGACCTCACGGCCGTGGTTCAGGAAGCCCTTCGGGTCAGCCATGGGTCGCCGCCTCCATCATCTTCTCGGTGATCTCGGTCTCGGAGAGACCGGCTCGCTCGGCGGCGTCCTTGGCGGCGAGCACTGCCTTGTAGGTGCTGGGGATGATCTTGCTGAACCGCTGGGCGGCCGTGTCCCAGTCGGCGAGCAGCTTCTCGGCGACCGTGGAGCCGGTCTCCTCGGCGTGGCGGCGCACCACGTCGTGCAGCCACTGCTTGTCCGTCTCGTCCAGGGCCTCGACGGACCCGGCGGCGGCGACGTTGACGTTGTCGCGGTCGAGGTCGATGACGTAGGCGATGCCACCGGACATGCCCGCCGCGAAGTTGCGGCCGGTCGGCCCGAGCACCACCGCGTGTCCGCCGGTCATGTACTCGCAGCCGTGGTCGCCCACGCCCTCGGAGACGACCAGCGCGCCGGAGTTGCGCACGCAGAACCGCTCACCGGTACGGCCGCGCAGGAACAGCTCGCCGCCGGTGGCGCCGTAGCCGATGGTGTTGCCCGCGATGGTGGAGTACTCGGCGAGGTGGTCGGCCGCGCGGTCCGGGCGGACGACGATCCGGCCGCCGGACAGGCCCTTGCCGACGTAGTCGTTGGCGTCGCCCTCCAGGCGCAGCGTGACGCCGCGCGGCAGGAACGCGCCGAAGGACTGGCCGGCGGAACCGGTGAAGGTGATGTCGATGGTGTCGGCGGGCAGGCCCGCGCCGCCGAACTTCTTCGTCACCTCGTGGCCGAGCATGGTGCCGACCGTGCGGTTGATGTTGCGGATGGCGAGCTGGGCGCGCACCGGCTGGGCCTCGGTGGCGTCGGAGGCGGCGAGCGCGTCCGCGGCCAGCTTGACCAGCTGGTTGTCCAGGGCCTTCTCCAGGCCGTGGTCCTGGGCGACGACCTGGTGGCGCACGGCGCCCTCGGGCAGCGACGGCACGTGGAACAGCGGCTCCAGGTCCAGGCCCTGCGCCTTCCAGTGGTCGACGGCGCGGTGGACGTCGAGGACCTCGGCGTGACCGACGGCCTCCTCGATGGAGCGGAAGCCCAGCTCGGCCAGCAGTTCGCGGACCTCTTCGGCGATGAACCTGAAGAAGTTGACGATGTACTCGGCCTTGCCGGTGAAGCGGTCGCGCAGGGTCGGGTTCTGGGTGGCGATGCCGACCGGACAGGTGTCCAGGTGGCAGACGCGCATCATCACGCAGCCGGAGACGACGAGCGGAGCGGTCGCGAAACCGAACTCCTCGGCGCCGAGCAGCGCGGCGATGACCACGTCACGGCCGGTCTTGAGCTGGCCGTCCGTCTGGACGACGATGCGGTCGCGCAGGCCGTTGAGCAGCAGGGTCTGCTGGGTCTCGGCCAGGCCCAGCTCCCAGGGGCCGCCCGCGTGCTTCAGGGAGGTCAGCGGGGAGGCACCGGTGCCGCCGTCGTGACCGGAGATGAGGACGACGTCCGCGTGCGCCTTGGACACACCGGCCGCGACCGTGCCGACGCCGACCTCGGAGACCAGCTTCACATGGATGCGGGCGGCCGGGTTGGCGTTCTTGAGGTCGTGGATCAGCTGGGCCAGGTCCTCGATGGAGTAGATGTCGTGGTGCGGCGGCGGGGAGATCAGGCCCACGCCCGGCGTCGAGTGACGCGTCTTGGCGACCCACGGGTAGACCTTGTGGCCGGGCAGCTGGCCGCCCTCGCCGGGCTTGGCGCCCTGGGCCATCTTGATCTGGATGTCGTCCGCGTTGACCAGGTACTCGGAGGTGACGCCGAAGCGGCCGGAGGCGACCTGCTTGATGGCGCTGCGCCGCGCGGGGTCGTACAGACGGTCCGGGTCCTCGCCGCCCTCACCGGTGTTGGACTTGGCGCCCAGCTGGTTCATGGCGATGGCGAGGGTCTCGTGCGCCTCCTTGGAGATGGAGCCGTACGACATGGCGCCGGTGGAGAAGCGCTTGACGATCTCGCTGACCGGCTCGACCTCGTCGATGGAGATCGGCTCGCGCCCGGAGGCGAAGCCGAACAGGCCGCGCAGCGTCATCAGGCGCTCGGACTGCTCGTTCACGCGCTCGGTGTACTTCTTGAAGATGTCGTAGCGGCCCGAGCGGGTGGAGTGCTGGAGGCGGAAGACCGTGTCCGGGTCGAACAGGTGCGGCTCGCCCTCGCGGCGCCACTGGTACTCGCCGCCGATCTCCAGCGCGCGGTGCGCGGGAGCGATGCCGGAGGCGGGGTAGGCCTTGGCGTGGTGGGCGGCGACCTCCGCCGCGATGACGTCGATGCCGACGCCGCCGATCTTGGTGGCGGTGCCGTTGAAGTACTCCTCGACGAAGGCGTCGTCCAGGCCGACGGCCTCGAAGACCTGCGCGCCGCGGTAGGAGGCGACGGTCGAGATGCCCATCTTGGACATGACCTTCAGGACGCCCTTGCCGAGGGCGTGGATCAGGTTGCGGATGGCCTGCTCGGGCTCTATGTCCGACAGGAAGGTGCCCGCGCGGACCAGGTCCTCGACGGACTCCATCGCCAGGTACGGGTTCACGGCGGCGGCGCCGAAGCCGATCAGCAGGGCGACGTGGTGGACCTCGCGGACGTCGCCGGCCTCGACCAGCAGGCCCACGTGGGTGCGCTGCTTGGTGCGGATGAGGTGGTGGTGGACGGCCGCGGTGAGCAGCAGCGACGGGATCGGCGCGTGCTCGGCGTCCGAGTGGCGGTCCGAGAGGACGATCAGGCGGGCGCCGTTCTCGATGGCCGCGTCGGCCTCGGCGCAGATCTCCTCGATCCGGGCGGCGAGGGCGTCGCCGCCGCCGCCGACCCGGTAGAGGCCGGAGAGGGTCGCGGCCTTGAAGCCGGGCATGTCGCCGTCGGCGTTGATGTGGATGAGCTTGGCCAGCTCGTCGTTGTCGATGACCGGGAAGGGCAGCGACACGGACCGGCAGGAGGCGGCGGTCGGGTCGAGCAGGTTGCCCTGGGGGCCGAGCGAGCTGCGCAGGGAGGTGACCAGCTCTTCGCGGATCGCGTCCAGCGGCGGGTTGGTGACCTGCGCGAACAGCTGCGTGAAGTAGTCGAAGAGTAGCCGGGGGCGCTCGGACAGCGCGGCGATCGGCGAGTCGGTGCCCATGGAGCCGATCGGCTCGGCGCCGGCCTTGGCCATCGGCGCGAGCAGGACGCGCAGCTCCTCCTCGGTGTAGCCGAAGGTCTGCTGGCGGCGGGTGACCGAGGCGTGGGTGTGGACGATGTGCTCGCGCTCGGGCAGGTCGCCCAGCTCGATCTCGCCGGCCTCCAGCCAGTCGGCGTACGGCTGCTCGGCGGCGAGGGACGCCTTGATCTCGTCGTCCTCGATGATGCGGTGCTCGGCGGTGTCGACGAGGAACATGCGGCCGGGCTGCAGGCGGCCCTTGCGGACGACCTTGGCCGGGTCGATGTCCAGGACGCCGACCTCGGAGCCGAGGACGACGAGGCCGTCGTCGGTGACCCAGTAGCGGCCGGGGCGCAGGCCGTTGCGGTCGAGGACGGCGCCGACCTGGGTGCCGTCGGTGAAGGTGACGCAGGCGGGGCCGTCCCAGGGCTCCATCATCGTGGAGTGGAACTGGTAGAAGGCACGCCGGGCCGGGTCCATGGCGTCGTGGTTCTCCCACGCCTCCGGGATCATCATCAGCACGGAGTGCGGCAGGGAACGGCCGCCGAGGTGCAGCAGCTCCAGGACCTCGTCGAAGGACGCGGAGTCGGAGGCGTCGGGGGTGCAGACCGGGAAGATCCGCTCGATGTCGCGGTCGCCGAACAGGTCGGACACCAGCTGGGACTCGCGGGCGCGCATCCAGTTGCGGTTGCCCTTGACGGTGTTGATCTCACCGTTGTGGGCGACGAAGCGGTAGGGGTGCGCGAGCGGCCACGACGGGAAGGTGTTCGTGGAGAAGCGCGAGTGGACGAGCGCGATCGCGGAGGAGAAGCGGCGGTCGGACAGGTCCGGGAAGAAGGGCTCCAGCTGGCCGGTGGTCAGCATGCCCTTGTAGACGATCGTGCGGGCCGACAGGGACGGGAAGTAGACCCCGGCCTCGCGTTCGGCGCGCTTGCGCAGCACGAACGCCTTGCGGTCCAGCGCGATGCCCTCGCTGACACCGTCGCTCACGAAGATCTGCCGGAAGGCCGGCATGGTGGAGCGGGCGGTGGCGCCGAGCAGTTCGGGGGCGACCGGGACCTCGCGCCAGCCGAGGACCGTGAGGCCCTCCTCGGCGGCGATCGTCTCGATCCGCGAGGCGGAGTCCTGCGTCTCCTCCTCCGGCAGGAAGGCGATGCCTACGGCATACGAGCCCGCCTTGGGAAGGTCGAATCCGGCCACCTCCCGCAGGAAGGCGTCGGGCACCTGGGAGAGGATTCCCGCACCGTCGCCGGAGTCCGGCTCGGAGCCGGTGGCGCCGCGGTGCTCAAGGTTACGCAGGACAGTCAGCGCCTGCTCGACCAGCGCATGGCTCGCCTCACCGGTGAGGGTGGCCACGAAGCCGACGCCACAGGCGTCGCGCTCGTTGCGGGGGTCGTACATTCCCTGCGGGGCAGGGCGAGCATCCATGAAGGACCAGTTTCGGCCATTCGTGGAATGCTGGGACGGCTGGCGCGTCGAACGCATCGGCTCTCCCGTCGTCGTCAAGTGGCAAGTTCAGATGCCGAGGGACGACGTTGGCCCTCTGCGGAGCTACAAAATTTCACGCAGATTACATGATGGATCGTTTCTCGGGAACCGGATACTCCGTTCCAACATGCGGACGCCGCAAGGATGGCGGCGGATGCCGTGGGGGTCACGACAGGGTGCCGCGTTCGGCGGCCGGAAATCCGGGGGACCGAACGGGACAAGATCGATCAAATCTGCGGCGGTCGGCCCGAAAAAGGCGGGAGGAGCACCTTCGCCCATCCCTTGAGTGCACCACAGGCGTCATTGCCCACAGCGCTTACGGCTCATGCCCCGTGGTGACGTGTCCGAAACCAGCAAGTAACAGCGGCTCATGCGGTCCGGCGTATAAGATCCGCTCGCGTCATCCTACGGCGGTTCCGAACAGGCCGCCCAGAGCGAAGGTCACACCGGCCGCCGCACCGCCGAGCGCGAGCTGCCTGAGCCCGCTGTACCACCAGGTACGGGCGGTCACCTTGGCCACCACCGCACCGCAGCCGAAGAGCCCGGCGAGCGCGAGGAGCACGGCGGGCCACAGAGCGGTCGCGCCCAGCAGGTACGGCAGCACGGGCAGCAGGGCGCCCAGCGCGAAGGACCCGAACGACGACACGGCCGCGACCAGCGGTGACGGCAGGTCACCGGGGTCGATGCCCAGTTCCTCGCGGGCGTGGATCTCCAGCGCCTGCTCGGGATCGCGGGACAGCTGCCGGGCGACCTCGCGGGCCAGTGCGGGCTCGACCCCGCGGGCCGCGTAGAGGGCGGCCAGCTCGTCCTCCTCGTCCTGGGGGTGCCTGCGCAGTTCGCGGCGCTCCACGTCCAGCTCGGCCTCGACGAGTTCGCGCTGCGAGGCGACAGAAGTGTACTCGCCGGCCGCCATGGAGAAGGCGCCGGCGGCGAGGCCCGCGAGGCCGGTGATGACGATGGTCTGCTGACCGAGGGAACCGCCGGCGACACCGGTCATCAGGGCGAGGTTGGAGACGAGACCGTCCATGGCGCCGAAGACGGCGGGGCGCAGCCAGCCGCCGTTGACGTCGCGGTGGGTGTGGTTGTCACGGTGCGCCGCGTGCAGCGGCGCCTCGGTCTCGATGATGGCCATGCGGGTTCCCCCAGGAAGCTTAGCCAAAGCTAACTTTGGACGCGTTCTACTTTTCGACTCCACCGAATGTACGCCCTCACTGTCACCCGCGCCAGCAAGGAAAGGCTGGGCTAACCTGCGGCTTTACCTTCTTTGCTCATCCGTGCCAATGGCTGCTCAGATGCCGAGCGGGTGACGCTGCACGCCCGGAGGAGGGTGTGCGGCCCTCGCGTGGCAGACATCCGCAAAGGGCCTCGGGCGCACAGGGCCTCGCGGCCCTCGCTGAAGGAGAGGCGTCCATGGCATCGCTCGCGTGCACCCCCCCGGCGCCGCTACCGGCACCCGGGGACTCGGCCGGACTGCGGGAGCGGGCGCGCGGCGCCCTGCTCGGCCTGGCCGTCGGCGACGCGCTCGGAGCGCCCGCGGAGAACCTCCGGCCCTCCGAGATCCGCGCCCGCTGGGGCCGTATCACCGGGTACGTGAGCGAGCGCCCGTCGGGCACGGACGACACCGAGTACGCGATCTTCTCCGGGCTGCTGCTGGCCCGGCACGGGTCGGCGCTCACCCCGGCGCACGTCGAGGCGGCCTGGCACGAGTGGATCGCCGACCGGGCGGAGGGCCCCTTCCGGGGCGCGGGCTTCAGCGAGCGCGGCACGCTGGAGAACCTCCGCCGGGGCCTCGCCGCCCCCATCTCGGCCCAGCACCGGCACGCCTGGAGCGACGGCCTGGCGATGCGGGCGGCGCCCTTCGGCGTCTTCGCCGCAGGGCGCCCCGCCGAAGCCGCGCGCCTGGTGGCCGTCGACGGCTCGGTCAGCCACGAGGGCGAGGGCATCTACGGCGGCCAGGCCGTCGCGGCGGGCGTCGCCGCGGCGATGACAGGGGCACCCCCTCCGGTGGTCATCGCCTCCGCCCTCGCCGCCGTCCCCGAGGACTCCTGGACGGCCCGCTCGCTGCGCCGCGCGGTCGCCGTGGCCCACCGGGGCGAACGCGCGGTCCGCTCCGCCGTGGTCATCGGCGGCTATCCCTGGACCGACCTGGCCCCCGAGGCCGTCGCCCTCGCCTTCGGCGCGTACGCGGCGGCCGACGGCGACTTCCGCGACGCCGTCCTCACCGCGGTCAACATGGGCCGCGACGCCGACACCACAGCCGCCGTCGCGGGCGCCCTCGCCGGCGCCGGCCAGGGCATCTCCGCCATCCCCACCCACTGGGCCACCGCCATCGGCCCGGCCCGCGGCCACTGCCTCCCCTCCATGGCCGGCCACCACATCCTGGACGTGGCGGAACTCCTGGTACCGGAGGAGGGCGGCAAGTGGGGCGAGGGCCTGGTGATGCCGGACTTCCTGCCGACCGCGGCGCGGAGCTTCACCGACGAGCCGACCGCGGCGCGAGGCTTCACCGACGAGCCGACCGAGCCCCTGGAACCCCCGGCGACCATCCAACTGACCGAGCCCCTGGAACCCCCGGCGACCATCCAACTGACCGAGCCCCTGGAACCAACGGCCACCATCCAACTGGCCGAGCCCCTCGAACCCGCGGCCACCATCCAGCCGACCGAGCTTCTGGAACCCACGGCCACCATCCAGCTGACCGACCCCGTACAACCCGCCGGCCCATCCCCGCTCCATCCAGCCACCGTCCAACTGGCCGAGCCCGTACGCCTCACCGCCCCACCCCTGTCCGCCGACCTGAATCCCACAGAATTCACCGACCCACTCCCACCCCACCCGGCCACCATCCAGCCGACCGTGCTCCCGGAACTCACCCATCCCACGTCGCCCCACCCGGCCACCGCCCAGCCGACCGAACCCCCGGAACCCACCCACCCCACCTCACCCCACCCGGCCACCACCCAGCCGACCGAACCCCCGGAACCCACCCACCCCACCTCACCCCACCCGGCCACCACCCAGCCGACCGAACCCCCGGAACCCACCGATCCCCTCTCGCCCCTCCCGGCCACCATCCAACTGACCGAACCCCCGGAACCCACCCACCCCACCTCACCCCTCTCCACCACCGAGTCAAGTGGTGAGTGGGCGGAGGAACGGGGGTCCAGGGGGCGGAGCCCGCTGGTTGGGGCGGGGAAGTCGGGGCAGCAGGACAGTGAGGGACGATGATGCGCCGTATCGAGGGACTCCTGCTCGGCCTCGCCGCAGGCGACGCCGCCGGGTGGCCCGCGGCTCGTCACCGGGCGGCCCGGATGCCCGAGTGGACCCGCCGCCTCACCCGTGAGCTGGACACCTTCGCCGAGCACAACGCGACCACCACCCTGCCCGTGCCGATCGCGCTCAACCAGCCCCCCGAGCCCCTGCGCCTCGGCCCGTCCGACGACGCGGAGTGGGCGGCCTTCGCCGCGGAGGCGGTCCTGCGGGCCGGTGACGAGGACGCGCTCGGCGACCTCGGCCGGGACCGTCGTATGCGCGCCGCCATCGACCTCACCTGGACCGCCGTGGCCTCCGAGGTCGCCGCGGCGGCGGACCGCGCCCCGGAGATCGAGTCCGCCGTCCTCCCGCTGCGCGCCCGCATCTCCGTCCGCGCCGGCCTCGGCAACCTCGCCGCCGGCCTGCGCCCGCCCGCCACCGGCCACGACAACCCGCACTACTTCGACGACGCGGCCTGCGTCCGCGCCTGCGTCCTCGCGGTGGCCCACCCCGGGGACCCCCGCCGCGCCGCCGACCTCGCCGAGTTCGACGCCCGCTACACGCAGGACGGCGACGGTGTGCACGGCGCCCGCGCGATGGCGGCGGCCCTCGCGCTGGCCCTGTCCGGCGCCGGCGCCGACGACTGTGTGGCGACGGCCCTCGCCGAACTCCCCGCGCAGACGGAGATCGGCCGCAACACCCGCCACGCGCTCGCCCTGGCCCTGGACACCGGCACCGCCTTCGCGCTGGTCCCCCTCCTCGAACACCAGATCGTGGACCACGTCTACAGCTACGGCATCGCCGCCGCCGAGACCGTCCCCGTCGCCCTCGCCCTGACCGTCGCCGCCCGCGGCCGTATCGCCGAGGCGGTGCCCGCCGCCGCCTGTCTGTCCCGGGTCGCCGACTCCGCACCCGCCCTCGCCGGCGCGCTCACCGGCGCGCTGGGCGGCGGCGCGTCCGTACCGGCCACCTGGCGGGACGCCTGCCGCACCCTCTCCGGCTGCGCACTGCCCCGCCTCACCGGTACCGATCTCGTGGAACTCGCCGGACTCCTGGAAGCCGCGCAACGGGCCCGACCAGGAGGATGATTCGGGGCATGACGCCCACAGGAGAAGAAAGCGGCGGAGCCGGCGGCCCGATCGGTCTCGACGACCGGATCACCGGTGCCCTGGTCGGAGCCGCCGTCGGCGACGCCCTCGGCGGTCCCGTCGAGGGCTACTCGCCCGGCCAGATCGTCGAGCGGCACGGCGGCCGGGTGCACGGCGTCGTCGGCCCCTGGCACGGCGACGAATGGCGCACCGCCCGCCCCGTCGCCCCGTACCACAAGGGCGACGGCCACGTCACCGACGACACCTTGATGACCCACGCTCTGGTCCGGGTCTACGCCCGGGTCCGCGACCACCTCGACGCGTACGCCGTCGCGGACCACCTGGTCCCGGACCTGATGACCACCCCGCGCTGGATCCCCGAGCTGGAGGCCGAGGCGCTGCCGCTGCAGCGGATCTTCCTCGCCGAGAAGTGGCTGGTGGCGCGGCTCGCCTACGGCCATGTGGATCCCCGGGAAGCGGGCGTCGGCAACATCGTCAACTGCGGTGCGGCGATGTACATGGCGCCCGTCGGCCTGGTCAACGCGGCACATCCGGCCGCCGCGTACGCCGAGGCGCTGGACGTCGCGGGCGCGCACCAGTCGTCGTACGGCCGTGAGGCCGCCGGGGTCTTCGCCGCGGCCGTCGCCGCCGCCACCGCGCCGGGCGCGACCCCGGACTCGGTGGTGACGGCGTGCCTGTCGCTGGCGAAGGACGGCACCCGCGAGGCGATCGAGAAGGTCTGCGAAGTGGCCACGTCCTACGGCGACTTCGAGTCGGCACTGCTCCCGCTGCGGGAGGCGGTGGCCCCGTACGACACGGTCGGCCCCGACTACCGCGCCCCCTCCCTCGGTGCCCGCCGCCCCTCCCGGCTGCACTCGATCGAGGAACTCCCCGTCGCCCTGGGCATGTTGCTGGTCTCCGGCGGCGACTTCCGGCACGCGGTCCTGGGCTCGGTCAACTACGGCCGCGACTGCGACTCGATCGCGACCATGGCCGGCGCGCTCGCGGGTGCCCTCGGCTCGCCGGTCCCCGAGGAGTGGTCGAAGACGGTGGCCGAGGCGAGCCGGCTGGACCTGTGGGCGCCGGCCCGCGACCTGACCGCGGTCAGCCGCGAGGTCTTCGCGCTCGACGTGCGCCGGCGCCGCGCCCACGAGAGCGCCTTCGCCGCCCTGGGAGGCAGCGCATGCTCCGACTGACCTGGGTCCAGCCCGAGGACCTGCTCGGCCACGAACTGCGCCAGGCCCGCCTGGACGGCCGCGAACCCTCGCGGATCGAGGCCCGCTGGCGGGCCGCCGGCGGTCTGGACGCCCCGGAACGCGCGGGCGCCTCCCCGGACCGGGCCTCGCGCTATCTGCGCCTCCTCGCCGAGGACCTCCTGGACGAACTGGCCGATCTGCCCAGCGCGTTGGCCGAGGACGAGCCGACGGACCTCGCGCGGATCAAGGCCGCCTGTCCCGACTGGCCCGCCGCGCGCGCCTGCGCCCCGCCGTCCCCGCCGTCCCCGCTCGCCTTCGAGGCCGCCTGGCTCGGCCGGGCCGTCGGCTGCCTGCTGGGCAAGCCGGTCGAGAAGCTCCCCCTGGACGGCATCCGCGCCCTCGCCCGTGCCGCCGGCAACTGGCCCCTCACCACCTGGTTCACGGCCCGGGGCGTGCCCGACGACCTTCTCGCCCGTTACCCCTGGAACCGCCGCTCGGCCGCCACCTGTCTGGCTGAGAACATCGACGGCATGCCCGAGGACGACGACCTCAACTACCCCCTCCTCAATCTCCTCCTCCTCCAACGGCACGGCCGGACCTTCACCACCGCCGACGTGGCGCGGCTCTGGCTCGACGAACTCCCACCCGGCCGCACCTTCACGGCCGAGCGCGTCGCCCACCGCAACCTCCTGTGCGGCATCGAACCCCCGCACACCGCCCGCCACCGCAACCCGTTCCGCGAATGGATCGGCGCCCTGATCCGCGCCGACGTCCACGGCTGGACCAACCCGGGCGACCCGGCGACCGCCGCCGAGCAGGCGTACCGCGACGCGACCCTCACCCACACCGCCAACGGTGTCTACGCGGCGATGTTCACGGCCGCCGTCATCGCCGCCGCGGCCACCGGCACCCAGGACGTCCACGCCTGCCTGCGCACCGGCCGCACGGTCGTCCCGCCCCGCTCCCGGCTGGCGCGGGCCGTCGACCACGCGCTGCGACTGGCCGGGGAGCACACGGACTTCGACGACGTCGTGGACGCGCTGCACACCCTCCACGGCCCCACCCACCACTGGGTGCACGCCATCCCCAACACCGCTCTGATCACCGCCGCCCTCGCCCACGCCGACGGCGACTTCAGCGGCTCCGTCTGCCGTGCGGTGTCCGGCGGCTGGGACACCGACTCCAACGGGGCGACCGCCGGCAGCGTCGCCGGTCTCCTCGCGGGCACCCCCGACGCACTGCCCGACCGCTGGCCGGCCCCGCTGAAGAACCGGCTCGCCACCACGGTCGCCGACTTCGACGGCACCGGCTTCGACACCCTCGCCCACCTCACCCACCTGGAGGCGACCCGCCCATGACCCATATCGCCGTCCTCGGCAGCACGAACATGGATCTCGTCACCTACGTCAGCAAGGCTCCGCAGCGCGGCGAGACCGTGACGGGGCGGGAGTTCCGTACGATCCCCGGCGGCAAGGGCTCCAACCAGGCGATCGCCGCCGCCCGCGCCGGCGCCACGGTGTCGATGATCGGCGCGGTCGGCAACGACGCGTTCGGGGTCCGGCTGCGCGACACCCTCGAACACTGCGGTGTGGACACCGACTCCCTGCGCACGGTCGAGGGCCCCTCCGGCACCGCGCACATCGTGGTGGACGACGAGGGCGGCAACGCGATCGTCGTCATCCCCGGCGCGAACGGCACCGTCGACCACCTCTCCCCCGGCGACGAGGGGGTGATCGCCTCCGCCGACGCCCTGCTGCTGCAGCTGGAGATCCCGATGGCCGCGGTCGTCGCGGGCGCCGAGGCCGCACGCCGGCACGGTGTCCGTACGGTGCTCACACCGTCCCCGGCCCAGCCGTTGCCGCCCGAACTCTTCGAGGCGACCGAGCTGTTGGTGGCGAACGAGTTCGAGTCGGTCACGCTCACCGGCCGCACCGACGTGCGCGAGGCCGCCGCCGCGCTGCTGGACGTGGTGCCCGAGGTCGTCGTCACCCTGGGCGCGGCCGGTTGCCTGTACCGGTCCCGGGGCACCGAGCCGCTGCTCGTGCCCGCGCCGCAGGTGACGGCGGTGGACTCGACGGGCGCCGGCGACACGTTCGCGGGCGCGCTCGCGGTCGCCCTCGCCGAGGAGAAGCCGGTACGGGAGGCACTGTCCTGGGCTGCCGCGGCGGCGGCGCTGTCCGTGCAGCGGGAGGGCGCGTCGGTGTCGATGCCGTACCGCCCGGAGATCGAGGCGCAGTACACCGCATGAACACGCCCGCGAATCCCCCTGCGAACCCCCCTCGCGCCCAGTCCCTCGACGGTCCCCCCTCCCCCGGCCGTCCCCAGCCCCTCGGCGGTCCCCGGTCCCCTGGCCGTCCCCAGTCCGTTGACCGTCCCCAGTCCCTCGACGGTCTGCGGGTCCTCGACCTGGCCACCCTCTTCGCCGGTCCCCTGGCCGCCACGATGCTCGGCGACTTCGGCGCCGAGGTGATCAAGGTGGAGCATCCGGGCCGTCCCGACCCGTCGCGGGGCCACGGCCCGGCGAAGGACGGGGTCGGCCTGTGGTGGAAGGTGCTCGGCCGCAACAAGCGCACCATCACCCTCGACCTGTCCAAGCCCGGCGGCCGTGCCACGCTGCTGCGGCTCGCCGCCCGTGCCGACGTGGTGATCGAGAACTTCCGGCCCGGCACGCTGGAGAAGTGGGACCTGGGCTGGGCGGAGCTGTCCGCCGCCAACCCGCGGCTGATCCTCACCCGGGTCACGGCCTTCGGCCAGTTCGGCCCGTACGCGCACCGGCCCGGCTTCGGCACCCTCGCCGAGGCCATGAGCGGCTTCGCGGCGCTCACCGGCGAACCGGACGCGCCTCCCACGCTTCCGCCGTTCGGGCTGGCGGACTCGATCGCGGCGCTGGCGACGGCGTACGCCGTGCTGACGGCCCTGGCCGCCCGGGAGCGCACCGGCGAGGGCCAGGTCGTGGACATGGCGATCATCGAGCCGATCCTCGCGGTCATCGGCCCCCAGCCCACCTGGTACGACCAGCTCGGCTACGTCCAGGAGCGCACCGGCAACCGGTCCGCGAACAACGCCCCGCGCAACACCTACCGCACCGCCGACGGCCAGTGGGTCGCCGTCTCCACGTCCGCGCAGTCGGTGGCCGAACGGGTGATGCGGCTGGTGGGCCGGCCGGAGCTGATCGAGGAACCGTGGTTCGCCACGGGCGCGCAGCGCGCCGCGCACGCCGACGTGCTGGACGCGGCGGTCGGCGCGTGGGTCCGGGCCCGCACCCGGGACGAGGTCCTCGCGGCCTTCGAGAAGGCGGAGGCGGCGGTCGCCCCGGTCCAGGACGTGCGGGACGTGCTGGAGGATCCCCAGTACCAGGCCCTGGACACGGTCACCACGGTCGACGACCCCGAACTGGGCCCCCTGCGGATGCAGAACGTCCTCTTCCGTCTGTCCTCGACGCCCGGCGCGATCCGCTGGGCGGGCCGGCCGCACGGCGCCGACACCCAGGCGGTGCTCACGGAGCTGGGTCTCACGCCGGCCGAGCTGGACGCCCTGCGCCAGGAGGGCGCCCTGTGACGCCGTTGCCGCTGACCTGGCTCTACGTCCCCGGCGACCGCCCGCACGTGGTGGCCAAGGCGCTGGTCGCGGGCGCGGACGTGGTGGTGGTCGACCTGGAGGACGCGGTCGCCCCCGACCGCAAGGCGTACGCCCGCGAGGCCACCGCCGAGTTCCTCCAGGACCCCCAGCCGGTCCCGGTCCACGTCCGGGTGAACTCCCTCGACACGGAATGGGCTGCCGCGGACCTGGCCCGGCTCGCCCGGCTGCCCGGCCTGTCCGGCCTGCGGCTGCCCAAAGTGACCTCCCCCGACCAGGTACGGCACGTGGCCACGGCCACCCCTCTCCCCCTCTACGCCCTGCTGGAGTCGGCCCTCGGCATCGAACGCGCCCACGCCATCGCCTGCGCCCACCCCTCCCTGCGGGGCGTCTCCCTCGGCGAGGCCGACCTCCGCGCCGACCTGGGCGTACGGGCCGACGCCGGGCTCGACTGGTCCCGCTCCCGCGTGGTCGTCGCCGCCCGCGCGGCCGGTCTCGCCCCACCGACCCAGTCCGTCCACCCCGACATCCGCGACCTGGACGGCCTGGCCGCCTCCTGCGCCCGCGGTCGCACCCTCGGCTTCCTCGGCCGCGCGGCCATCCACCCCCGCCAGCTCCCGGTGATCGAGCGGGCCTACCTCCCCACCCCGTCCGAGATCGAGCACGCGGAGACCATCATCAAAGCCGCCGCCACCAACGAGGGCGCCCAGGCCCTTCCCGACGGCCGCTTCATCGACGCGGCCGTGGTGGCCATGGCCCAGCGAACCCTCTCCCTGACCAGGAGACGGTGAGCCCGCAGCCACGACCGCCACACCACTATCGACCCGGCCATGGTGGCCATGGCTCAACGACCCTCTCCTTGACCAGGAGGGGATGAGCCCGCGGCCACGACCGCACACCACTGCGGTGGGCAGAGGCGGGTCGGCGCTGTTTCGTCAGGCCGGCCCTTCTCCGCCGCGACGGCGCGCAACCACGGTGGTGGTGATCGGCGGTGCCGGACTCGGCTCAGCCGTCGGCGCGTACAAGCAGAGGGCGCCCGGAGGAATTCCGGGCGCCCTCTGTGTCGTACGAACAAGCGTCAGCTCTTCTTGGCCGCCGACTCGGTCTCGTCCTTCGATTCCGCCACAGAGTCCGCTTCGGAGTCCGATGCGGGGTCGGGACCGGACTCGGGCTCGGGATCCGGCTCGGCCTTGGGCTTGTCCATGTCCACGCCCTTGCCGTCGGCCGTGTCCTTGCCCTTGACCTCGGCCTTGGTCTCGCCGTTGCCCTCGCCCTCGGCCTCGGTCTCCACCGCCTCACCGCCGGAGGCACCCTCGGAGAGCGCCGCCGGTTCCACCACCGCTTCACGGCCCGGACGCTTCTTCGCGGAGATCACGATGTAGGCGACCGCCAGCAGGAAGACGATCAGCGCGGTCCAGTCGTTGAGCCGCAGGCCGAGGATGTGGTGGGCGTCGTCGACGCGCATGTACTCGATCCAGCCGCGGCCCACGCAGTACGCGGCGACGTACAGGGCGAAGGCCCGCCCGTGGCCGAGGGTGAAGCGGCGGTCGGCCCAGATGACCAGGAGGGCGACGCCGATGCACCACAGGGACTCGTACAGGAAGGTCGGGTGGTAGTAGCCCGGCACCCGGCCGCCCTCGGAGGAGGTGATGTGCAGCGCCCACGGAAGATGCGTCTCGCGCCCGTACAGCTCCTGGTTGAAATAGTTGCCCCACCGGCCGACGGCCTGCGCGATGGCGATGCCCGGGGCGATGGCGTCGGCGTAGGCGGGCAGCGGGATGCCCCGGCGCCGGCAGCCGATCCACGCGCCCACGGCACCCAGGGCGATGGCGCCCCAGATGCCCAGGCCGCCTTCCCAGACCTTGAAGGCGTTCACCCAGTCACGGCCCTCGCTGAAATACAGCTCGTAGTCCGTGATCACGTGGTAGAGACGGCCACCGACGAGGCCGAAGGGCACCGCCCACACCGCGATGTCGGCAACCGTGCCGGACCGCCCGCCCCGGGCGATCCAGCGCTTGTTGCCGAGCCAGACGGCGATGAAGACGCCGGCGATGATGCAGAAGGCGTAGGCGCGCAGCGGAATGGGACCGAGGTGCCAGACCCCGTGCGACGGGCTGGGAATGTAGGCAAGTTCCATGGCAAGGTCGACGCTACCGTGCCGGGCACCGGGGACGGCACGCGGCCCGGCTACGGGTGCATAACAGGCGGGTGAGAAACCCCGCTCACCTCTGGGCGGCCTCCACCATCTGCTTGAGCTTGTCCGGCGTCAGCGTCTGGTCCTGGTAGATGTTCTTGCCGCCGAACAGGACCGTGGGTGTTCCGCCGAAGTGACCGGCCTCGAAGGCCTGGTGCGACTTGTTCACCCAGCTGTTGTGGATGCCGTCCTTGACGCACTTCTGGAACGCCGGGGTGTCCAGGCCGTTCACCTTGCTGGCCAGGTCGATCAGCTTCGTGTCGTTGCCGAAGGCGTCGTCGGTCTCCGGGGGCTGGTTCTCGTACAGCACGTCGTGGTAGTCGCGGAACTTTCCGGCGCTCTGGGCGCAGGCCGCCGCGTTGGCCGCGCGCAGCGAGCCGGTGCCGCCGAGATTGCCGTCGATGAGGCGGACCAGGTGGTAGTCGATTCTGAGCTTGCCGGAGTCGACCAGTTCATGGAGGACGGGGCGGTACCGCGTCTCGAAGGCCTGGCAGGCCGGGCAGCGGAAGTCCTCCCAGACCGTGAGCGTCGCCTTGGCGTCGTCCTTGCCGACCGGGATCGCGAGGCCGTCCTTGCCCTGCGCGCCCGAGGGCGCCACGACCGGGCCCGCGTTGTTCTTCCCCTTGTCCTTGCCCGCGTTCGCGGCGATCACGCCGATCACCGCCGCGAGCCCGAGGACGCAGACGACGCCGGCCCCCACGATCAGCGCGCGTCGTCGCCTGTCCGCGGACTTCTGCTTCTCGCGCTCCACCGCCAGCCGCTCCCGGGCGGTGCGCTTTCCGTCACGGTTCTTCTCGCTCACACCCCCTGAACGAACCGGGGAGGCACTGAGCGCCTCCCCGGCCGTAGGTCCACCCGTTCGAGTGACTCCCCGTCCCGCCAGGGAAAAGTGACGGCCGGTGAACGGACGGTCACGTCACGTCACCTCGGCAGTGTTCACGCCTGCCGGCGGACGCCCTTCGCCAGGTCCCCGGCGAGGGCCCGGACATCCTCGATCCCGCTCGCGTGGTCGGCGGCGTCCAGCATCCGCTTCACGAACGCCGAGCCGACGATGACGCCGTCGGCGAAGCCGGCGACCTCGGCGGCCTGGGTCGCGTCGGAGACGCCGAGGCCGACGCAGACGGGCAGGTCGGTGCCGGTGGCGCGGGTGCGCTCCACCAGGTCCTCGGCCTGCGCGCCGACGGACTCGCGGGTGCCGGTGACACCCATCAGCGAGGCGGCGTAGACGAAGCCGCTGCCGGCCGCGGTGATCTGGGCGAGCCGTTCGTCCTTGCTGCTGGGGGCGACGACGAAGACCGTGCCGAGCCCGTGCTTCTCGGCGTGCTCACGCCACAGGGCCGACTCCTGGACCGGCAGGTCGGGCAGGATGCAGCCCGCGCCGCCCGCCTCGGCCAGCTCGGCGGTGAAGCGCTCCACGCCGTAGCGGTCGATGGGGTTCCAGTACGTCATGACGAGGACCGGCTTGCCGGTGGCCTCGTGCGCCTCGCGCACGGTGCGCATGACGTCCGCGATCTTGACGCCGCCGCGCAGGGCGATGTCGTCGGCGGTCTGGATGACCGGGCCGTCGAGGACGGGGTCGCTGTGCGGCAGGCCGACCTCGACGATGTCGGCGCCGCCGTCGAAGGCGGCCTTGATCGCCTCGATGCCGCCGTCCACGGTCGGGAACCCGGCCGGGAGGTAGGCGATGAGCGCGGCCCGGCCCTCGGCCTTGGCGGCGGCGAGGGTGTCGGACAGCAGCTGAAGGTTCCCGCTCACTTGGCGTCCCCCTCGATCTCGGCGGTGTCTGCTTCGTTGGCGGCCACCTCGGCGTCGGCGGACGTGTCGTAGAGGCCGAAGTAGCGGGCGGCGGTGTCCATGTCCTTGTCGCCACGGCCTGAGAGGTTGACGACGATCAGGCCGTCCTTGCCCAGCTCCTTGCCGACCTCCAGGGCGCCGGCGAGGGCGTGGGCGCTCTCGATGGCCGGGATGATGCCCTCGGTGCGCGACAGCAGGCGCAGGGCCCGCATGGCGGCGTCGTCGGTGACCGCGCGGTACTCGGCGCGGCCGCTGTCCTTGAGGTAGGAGTGCTCCGGGCCGATGCCCGGGTAGTCCAGACCGGCCGAGATCGAGTACGGCTCGGTGATCTGGCCCTCCTCGTCCTGCAGGACGTAGGAGCGGGAGCCGTGCAGGATGCCGGGCTCGCCGGCGGTCAGGGTGGCCGCGTGCTCGCCGGTCTCCACGCCGTGCCCGGCCGGCTCGCAGCCGATCAGGCGGACGTCCGCGTCCGGGATGAAGGCGTGGAAGAGGCCGATGGCGTTGGAGCCGCCGCCGACGCAGGCGACGGCGGCGTCGGGGAGCCGGCCGGCGCGCTCCAGGAGCTGGCGCCGGGCCTCCACGCCGATGACGCGGTGGAAGTCGCGGACCATCGCGGGGAAGGGGTGGGGTCCCGCGACCGTGCCGAACAGGTAGTGGGTGCGGTCGACGTTGGCGACCCAGTCGCGGAAGGCCTCGTTGATGGCGTCCTTCAGCGTGCGGCTGCCGGACTTCACCGCGACGACCTCGGCGCCGAGCATGCGCATGCGGGCCACGTTCAGGGCCTGGCGCTGGGTGTCGATCTCGCCCATGTAGATGGTGCATTCGAGGCCGAACAGGGCACAGGCGGTGGCGGTGGCGACGCCGTGCTGGCCGGCGCCGGTCTCCGCGATGACGCGGGTCTTGCCCATGCGCCGGGTGAGCAGGGCCTGCCCGAGCACGTTGTTGATCTTGTGGGATCCGGTGTGGTTGAGGTCCTCGCGCTTGAGGAACACCCGCGCGCCACCGGCGTGTTCGGCGAACCGCGGCACCTCGGTGAGGGCGCTGGGCCGGCCGGTGTAGTTGACGAGCAGGTCGTCGAGTTCGCGGGCGAACTCGGGGTCGTGCTTCGCCTTGTCGTACTCGACGGCGACCTCGTCCACGGCGGCGACGAGCGCCTCCGGGATGAACTTGCCGCCGAAGGCGCCGAAGTAGCCCTCGGCGCTGGGGACTTGACCCTCGGGGTCGGGGATGAAGAACTGGCTGGGCATGCGGACACCTCGCAGGGGCTGCGCCCCAGGGTTGCTGGACTTGGGGTACGTGCTGAGCGTGCGCGCGCTGTGCTCGGGCGTACTGGGCTCGGGCGTGTGTGCTCGGGCGTGTGTGCTCGGGCGTGCTGTCCCACCTGCCCGCCCGCACGGTCGGCGGGGACGGGCGAAGACCTCAGGACACCGGCGCCGTCGAGGTCCGGCGGTGGCGGACCGGCCGCGCCCCCATCGTGCACCAAAAGCCCACCAGGGCAACCGGAGTTCGCAGGGAGAGGCGGTTCAGCTCACCGCGGGGGACACGCGCGCACCATGGTGCCATCGCATGCCGTTCACCTGGCCGGGTTCGTCACCGATCACATAGCGGACCCGCCGCCCGTGCACCCGCCGCGCGGGGGCACGGCAGCCACGGGGACGGCAGCCGCGGGCGAGGCGGGCATGGGGGTCCCGCGTCGCCAGGGTGATCGGAGCGTTCATCGCCGTCCAGCTTAGCGAATGATCAGCCGCGGCCGTGCCGCAGTGCGGGGTGCTCGCCCGCCGCGACCAGGTCGGCGACGGCCGCCTTGGGGTCGCGTCCGGTGACGAGGGACTCGCCGACCAGGACCGCGTCGGCACCCGCGTTGGCGTAGGCGATCAGGTCGTGCGGCCCGCGCACACCGGACTCGGCGACCTTCACGAGGTTGTCGGGGATCTCCGGGGCGACCCGCTCGAAGGTGCCGCGGTCGACCTCCAGGGTCTTCAGGTTGCGCGCGTTGACACCGATGATCCTGGCGCCGGCGTCCACGGCCCGCTCGACCTCGTCCTCGTCGTGGACCTCGACGAGCGGGGTGAGACCGATGGAGACGGCACGCTCGATCAGCGACTCCAGGGCCGGCTGCTCCAGGGCGGCCACGATCAGCAGCGCGAGGTCGGCGCCGTACGCGCGGGCCTCCCACAGCTGGTACGACGTGACGATGAAGTCCTTGCGCAGCACCGGGATGTCCACGCGGGCGCGGACGGCCTCGAGGTCGGCGAGCGAGCCGCCGAAGCGGCGCTGTTCGGTGAGGACGGAGATGACGGCGGCACCGCCCGCCTCGTAGTCCGCGGCGAGTCCCGCCGGGTCGGCGATCGCGGCCAGCGCGCCCTTGGAGGGGCTGGAGCGCTTGACCTCGCAGATCACCTTGACGCCGTCGCCCTTGAGGGCCGCGACGCCGTCCTTGGCGGCGGGAGCCTTGGCGGCGCGCTCCTTGAGCTCGTCGAGGCTGACGCGTGTCTGCCGCTCCGCGAGGTCGGCCCGGACTCCGTCGATGATCTCGTCGAGCACACTCACGCGAGCGGCCCCCTTCCAGGCGGTGGTTCGTGCCGGGTTCGAAAACCCATGGTCACTGCGATGGTATCCGCAGGAGGGCCAAGGGTTCGCATCCAGTGGCCGCCGGTCCCATTACCTGGACGTTCCCCATTCGATCAAGGATGCAGCCAGCCACCGAACGGCAGGTTCCGGACAACGCTGAAGACCAGCAGCAACGCGCCGACGACCGCCATCGGGACCGGTCCGAGCCCGATCCGCATCGGCCGGCCGCGGACCGCGCGGACCACCCAGACGGTCCATACGACCGCGAAGGCCAGGTAGGCGGCCACGCCCGCGGCGTTGTCCCGCAGGGCGCCGAGCAGGTCGCCGTGGATGAAGGCGTGGGCACTGCGCAGCCCGCCGCAGCCGGGGCAGTACAGCCCGGTGAACCGGTACAGCGGGCACACCGGGTAGTGGCCGGGCTGGTTCGGGTCGACGGCGCCGACGTACGCGAAGGCCCCGGCCACGGCCACGAGGATGCCGCCCGGCACGGCGAGCCGGCGCCAGAGGGAGTCCGGAGGAGGCTGCGGCGGGGCCGCCACCGGCCCGGCGGACGGAAAGGCGCGCGGGGTGATCCCGCTGTCGGCAGTCACCCTCGTATTCTGCCCGCCACCACGCCCACACGCGCGAGGACCCCCGCGACGACTCCCGCCGACCGGCCCGCACACACGAGGGGTCCCCCGAGGACCGCCGTACACGTGGAAACTCCCACCCCCGACCAACACATGCCGACGCCCGCCGGCCAGACCGCACACACGAAGAACCCCGCGAGCACCGCCGCACACACGAAGAACCCCGCCGACCGGCCCGCACGCGCGAAGCGCCCCGCGGGGAGCGCCGTACACGTGGAAGCCGCCACCTCCGACGAACACGCCACGACGTCCGCCGGCCAGACCGCACACGCGAGGAGTCCCCCCGGGCCGCCGCACACGCGGAAACTCCCACCCCCGACCAACACACAACAGCACCCGTCGACCGGACTACACACGCGGAGCGCTCCGTGAGGAAGCCCCGTTCGCGGGAAACGCGCGAGGGGCGGCCCGCGACTTTATGGTGCGCGGGGCCGCCCCTCGGGGACGTGCGGGGTGTCAGCTCTCGGCGCCGACCGGCTCGCGGGTCGCCGCGGGGGCCTGGGTCGTGACGGAGTGCGCCTGCTTCGGCTGGCCGAGGCCCATGGCGCGCATGGCGACACCGACGACGCCGCCGAGGACCACGATCACCATGCCGGCCCAGAAGCCGAGCGGCTGGGCCATCACCATGAAGGCACCCGCGACGCAGAAACCGATGAAGGCGATGGTGACGCCGGTCCAGGCGGCCGGGGTGTGACCGTGGTTGTTGCCCGCCATGACTTGCTCCTCGTTGCTGTGGTCGTGTCGTCGTACGCGTCGTACGTTTCGAGGCCCGTCCGTCACTCCGCGAGCCGGACGCTCGTCCTCCATTGTCCCGTACGCGCGCGCGTGCCGGACGCTGGGGTGGCGTCTGGTTCGCCACATCCGGCGACGGGCGGGCGGTGGGGCCGCGGCTCAGGCTCCGGTGGGGTCCTCGCCACGGTCCAGGGCCTTCCAGATCTCCTCGGGGCGCTCGGGGTCGACCGGGCGGGCCTTGCCGCGCGGGCGGGCGGTACCGCGCTCGTAGCGGCCCGACATGGCCGGCCACAGACGGCCGTAGCGCAGGGCGAGGAGTCCGGCGAGCAGGATCAGGGCGCCGCCGACGGCCGCGACGTACGGCCAGCCGGTGTGGGTGAGGGCGGCGACCGTCGCGGAGCTGTCGCCGGTGACCTGGGCGGCCTTGTCGTCCAGCGCGGAGCTGTCCGAGGCGCCGGTGAGGGCGGCGACGGCGATGCCGGCGCCGGAGAGCGCGAGGAGCCCGGCCACGGCCAGCCGGCCGGCCCGGCGGACGGCGAACACGGCGACCAGCGCGGCGAGGCCGACTATGGCGAGGGCGGCGGGCACACCGGTGACGTCGCTGCCCTTGGCGGTCAGCGGGAACGCGCCCCCGGCCACCGTCGCGGTGCCCGCGGACCAGCGCTGCCGGGTCGAGAGCAGCGCCACGGCCGCGCCGAGGGCACCGAACAGCAGGGCGACGGCGAGGCTCCGCCGGCCGGACCGGACGGGTGCGGTGGCTTCGGAACGGGGGTGAGGTACGGCAGTCACGTAGTCCACTATCGCCTGAACCCCGGGCGAACGGTCACCCGGGGTTCCCATTAAAGGCGTGAGAAGCGCCCCTGCCGACCGACTTTCCGACCGCGCCGCCGACCGCCCCACGGACCGCTTCACCGACCGGCCCTACCGGCTCTGCCGCCCCAGCCGGTTGGCGGTGTGCACGGCACGCAGCACGGCCGCCGCCTTGTTGCGGCACTCCTGGTCCTCGGCGACCGGGTCGGAGTCGGCGACGATGCCCGCGCCGGCCTGCACGTAGGCGGTGCCGTCGCGCAGCAGGGCCGTACGGATGGCGATGGCGGTGTCGGAGTCGCCGGCGAAGTCGAGATAGCCGACACAGCCGCCGTACAGGCCGCGCCGGGACGGTTCGAGTTCGTCGATGATCTGCATCGCCCGGGGCTTGGGGGCACCGGAGAGGGTGCCCGCCGGGAAGCACGCGGTGAGCACGTCGAAGGCCGTACGGCCGTCGGTCACCCGGCCGGTGACCGTGGAGACGATGTGCATGACGTGCGAGTAGCGCTCGACCGACATGAAGTCGACGACCTCCACCGTGCCGGGCTCGCAGACCCGGCCGAGGTCGTTGCGGCCGAGGTCGACGAGCATGAGGTGCTCGGCGCGCTCCTTGGGGTCGGCGAGCAGCTCCTCGGCGAGGGCCTGGTCCTCCTGCGGGGTGGCGCCGCGGTGCCGGGTGCCGGCGATGGGGTGGACCATCGCGCGCCCGTCCTCGACCTTCACGAGCGCCTCGGGCGAGGAGCCGACGACGTCGAACCCGTCGAAGCGGAACAGGTACATGTACGGGGACGGGTTGGTGGCCCTCAGGACCCGGTAGACGTCGAGGGCGCTCGCGGTGCACTCGGTCTCGAAGCGCTGGGAGGGCACGACCTGGAAGGCCTCGCCCGCGCGGATGCGCTCCTTGACGTCCTCGACGGCCGCCCGGAAGTCGGGGCCGCCCCACAGCGCGGTGTACTCGGGCAGTTCGGAGGGCGGCAGGACGGCCGGGGGCTGGGCGACCGGCCGGGCCAGGTCGGCCTCCATGGCGTCCAGACGGGCCACGGCGTCGGTGTACGCCTCGTCGACGCCGGTCTCCAGGTCGTTGTGGTTGATCGCGTTGGCGATCAGCAGGACCGAGCCCTCCCAGTGGTCCATGACCGCGAGGTCGCTGGTCAGGAGCATGGTCAGCTCGGGCAGCTTCAGGTCGTCGCGCTCACCGGGGCCGATCTTCTCCAGCCGGCGCACGATGTCGTAGCCCAGGTAGCCGACCATCCCGCCGGTGAAGGGCGGCATCCCCTCCTGGTGCGGGGTGTGCAGGGTCTGCAGGGTGGCGCGCAGGGCCGCGAGCGGGTCACCGTCCGTGGGCACGCCGACCGGCGGGACGCCGAGCCAGTGGGCCTGTCCGTCGCGCTCCGTCAGTGTCCCGGCGGACCGGACACCCACGAAGGAGTAGCGGGACCAGGAGCGGCCGTTCTCGGCGGATTCCAGCAGGAAGGTGCCGGATCGTTCGGCGGCGAGCTTGCGGTAGAGCGCGACCGGCGTGTCGCCGTCGGCGAGGAGCTTTCGGGTGACCGGGATGACGCGCCGGTCGGTGGCGAGCTTGCGGAATGTCTCGAGGTCCATGGCGGCAGACCTTACTGACCCTGGGCCGGCGCGCCGACGGCTTCGTCCTTCAGCAGGACGTCGGCCTCGAAGCAGGTGCGGGCGCCGGTGTGGCAGGCGGCACCCACCTGGTCCACCCTGACCAGCAGGGTGTCGGCGTCGCAGTCCAGCGCGACCGACCTGACCCACTGGTAGTGGCCCGAGGTGTCCCCCTTGACCCAGTACTCCTGCCGGCTGCGGGACCAGTACGTGCAGCGGCCGGTGGTCAGGGTGCGGTGCAGCGCCTCGTCGTCCATCCAGCCGAGCATCAGTACCTCGCCGGTGTCGTACTGCTGGGCGATGGCGGGAACGAGCCCGTCGGCGCTGCGCTTGAGGCGGGCGGCGATGCCGGGGTCGAGGCTGGTGGGGCGGGGGCTGCCGGGCGTACTGGTCATGGACGCCATTGTGCCGCGTGGCGGGGGGCGTGACGGTGGGTGTCCGGGGTGCGGACGGCCTGTATGGTCGTAGGCTGATCTCATGTCGACCTTCGCCAAGCGTGAACGGCTGTTGCTCGCCGACCTCTTGGAGACCATGGGTCCCGAAGCCCCGACGCTGTGCGAGGGCTGGACGACCCGGGACCTGGCCGCCCATGTCGTGGTGCGCGAGCGGCGCCCCGACGCCGCCGGGGGCATCCTCGTCAAACAGCTCGCGCCGCGCCTCGACCGGGTGATGGCCGAGTTCGCGGCGAAGTCGTACGAGGAGCTGATCCAGCTGATCCGCACGGGACCGCCGCGGTTCTCGCCGTTCTCGCTGAAGCAGGTGGACGAGGCGTCGAACACGGTCGAGTTCTACGTCCACACCGAGGACGTGCGCCGCGCCCAGCCGGACTGGAGCCCGCGCGAGCTGGACCCCGTGTTCCAGGACGCCCTGTGGTCGCGTCTGGACCGGATGGCCCGGGTGATGGGCCGGGGCGCGCCGACCGGGCTGGTGCTGCGCCGCCCCGACGGCCAGACGACGGTGGCGCACCGGGGCACTCCGGTGGTCACGGCGACCGGGGAGCCGGCGGAGCTGCTGATGTTCGCGTTCGGCCGACAGGACACGGCCGACGTGGCACTCGAGGGCGACGCGGACGCGATCACAAAGCTGCACGACTCCAAGGAACTGGGACTCTGAGGTCCCGGCATGATCAAGGTCGCCATGACCAGCGTGTACGTGGACGACGTGGCGAAGGCGCGCGCCTTCTACACGCGGGTCCTGGGCTTCGAGACCCGGACGGACATGGATCTCGGCGACGGCACGCTGTTCGTCACGGTCGGCGCGCCGCACGGGGCCCAGCGGGATCTCCAGCTGCTCCTTGAGCCCGGTGAGGGGCCGGTCGCGGAGCCGTACCGGACGGCGCTGTACGCGGCCGGGATCCCGTGCATCGTCTTCTCGGTGGACGACCTTCCGGCGGAGTACGAGCGCCTGCGCGGCCTCGGTGTGCGGTTCACGCATCCGCCGCAGGAGCAGGGGCCGGTGCTGGCGGCGGTGTTCGACGACTCGGTCGGCAATCTGGTGCAGCTGACGCAGCCGCTGGGGTGAGTGCTGGGGTGCTCGCTGGGGTGAGCGTGCCGCCCGGCCGGTTGGGTGAGGCGGGAAGTTCGGCTCAGGCGGGGAGTTCGGCCCGGCGCAGGTCCCGGAAGCACAGGGTGACGACGCCACCGAGCCCGCAGACGGCGGCGCTGACCACGAACACCGGGCGCAGGCCCCAGGCGCCGATCGCGGCGGCGGCGAACGGCATGCTCAGTGGCGCGAGACCGAGACTGACCAGGCCGGAGACGGCGGTGACGCGGCCGTGGTAGGCGGGGTCGGCCTGGGTCTGCAGCAGAGCCCCGCACATCGCGCCGCTGAGCCCGGCGAGCAGCCCGACCGCCAGGGCGACGCCGACGGCGCCGGCGAGGGTCGGGACGTAGGCGAGGGCGCCGATCGCGACGGAGCCGGCGAGGATCGCCCCGGCGGCGACCAGTGCCGCGTACGGGAGCCGCCCCCGGACGGCCAGCAGCAGCGAGGCGGCGCCCGCGCCGGTCCCGAAGCCGGCGAGCACCCAGCCCATGCCGGACGCGCCCCAGCCGCGGTGGTCGGCGAGCAGGGTGAGGCCGACGTTGAGCGGGCCGACGAAGCCGAAGTCGCCGAGGGCGATGACGAGCATCAGCGGGCCGAGGACGCGGTGGCCGCGGAGGTAGCGCAGGCCGGCCGCGAGGTCGCCCCAGGCGGTGGCGCGACGCGATCCGGCCGCGCCGGCACCGTCCTCGCCGTCCTCGGCGCCCGAGGTGTCGTCGGAGGTTTCGTCAGAGGTGTCGTCGGCGGGCAGGGGGCGGACGCGCACCGCGACGAGCAGCGGCAGGAACGCGGCGATGAGCAGTCCGGCGACGCCGAACGCGGTGGCCGCGCCACCGACCGCGACGACGAGGCCGCCGAGCGGGGCGCCGACGACGCTCGCGAAGCGGATGGCGAGGCCGCGCATGCCCTGGACCCGGGCCAGCTGGTCCGGGCTGGTGATGCGCGCCGGAAGCGCGCCCACGGCGGGCATGAACACGGCGTCGACCGTGCCGAAGACCAGCGCCAGCAGGGCGAGCGGCCACAGTCCGGGGCGGGTGAGGGCCAGCAGGGCGGCCACCGCGAGGACGGCCGCGCAGCGCGCGGCGTCGCTGCCGATGACGACCCGGCGCGGTCCCAGCCGGTCGGCGATCACCCCTCCCCCCAGCATCAGCAGGGCCCTCGGCACGGCGCTGACCGCCATCACGGCACCGGCCTGCGAGGGGGTGCCGGCCTGCACGGCGGCCCACGACAGCGCGAGGTAGTAGACGTTGTCCCCGAGCATGGAACAGGCGTACGCCCCGAGCCAGCGCAGCACGTTGGGGTCACGGTGGGCCTGCGTGGCGGCCGGGGCCATGACAGTGGCGGTCACGGAACGTGGGTCCTCTCGGGCGCGGGACAGGGCGGGGCGGGGCGGGACACGCGAAGGCCCTGGACGGGACGTGAGCGCGGGACGGGACGTCGTCGGA